>JAJNDJ010000231.1 GCA_021156345.1 Rubrobacteraceae bacterium
CGACCCGTTCTTCGCCGACCTCGGAGGCATCTTCGACCTCCTGCAAGGGATCGAGGGCGAGGACTACCTCGCGGATCTGAACGTCCATACCGTCGCCATCCAGGTGCCCACCGAGATGCTGACGAAGGGCAACCGCACTACTATTGGCGTCAGGACTACATCCTACCGCCAGAGCATGAGCGTCCTCCGTCCGATAGGACAGCCGGGTTCGCAGAATAACAACCCGAGCTCCTCCAGTGGACCCTGGGTGCAGCTCTCGCGCCTGGATATGCCGCTGGTGAACGAGCTGGTCATTCCGCTGAAGGATAAGAACCGCTGGAACGGCTCCCAGCCGCGCTTCGACAACCAGTTTGCGAGCTACGTGCTCGATCCGGAGCCGGCCCGCCTCATAGAGGACATCCTCGGCGTTGACGTGCCAAGTCCACCTCGCGACGACCTCGCAACTATCTTCCTGACCGGTATACCGGGTCTGAACAAGCCGGCGGGAGTTGTGCCTTCGTCCCAACTCAGGCTGAACACGGCCATACAGCCGTCAAACAATCCGGATCGTCTGGGAGTTCTGCGCGGGGACAACGCGGGCTTTCCGAACGGACGCCGGCCGGCCGATGACGTCGTGGATATCGAGCTTCAGGCCCTAGCAGGAGGGACGCCGTTGACCCCCGACTTCAACAAGGCGCCGAACAACCAGCTCGGCGACGGTGTCGATGCCAACGACGTACCGCTCAGCAACAGCTTCCCGTACCTGGCTGACCCGCAGGACTATACGGAGACGCCGTAACGAGAGCACGGGTTTGTGGTGGGGAGGCCTGTCCTCCCCACCCAGCCTCGAACATATTTCACAGGAGGAAGGTAGATGACGGCAATCCGGATTAGCCGGTTTCGATGGGCTTTGATCCCTCTGGTAGCCGCCCTCGCCGTGCTGGCGACACTGGCTCTCTTGCGAGGCGAACGTCCCGCGGATCAGCGCGTCCAGTTGCCCTTCGATTTCCGACAGACGGCGGACACGTCGACGGATACTCTCATCAGTTCCCTCCAGGAGAGGATCAGGGAGAACCCGAAAGACTTCGACTCGCACATCAACCTGGCCAATGCTTATCTCCAGAGAGTGCGGGAGACGGGCGACCCGACACTGTACACCAAGACGGAAGACCTGCTCGATGAGGCCAGCAAGCTAGAAGCCCAATCTCCGGAGTTGTTCGCCACGCGGGGGTCCCTCGCCCTCGCGCGCCACGACTTCGCAGCGGCGCTGCAGAACGGAACGCGAGCCCTGGCGCTAGATCCTGAGAACGCCCGCTACTACGGCATCATTGGCGACGCCCAGCTCGAGCTGGGTATGTACGACGAGGCCATCAACTCTTACCAGGAGATGGTCGACCGCAGGCCAGACTTCGATTCTTTCTCCCGCGTGGCCTACGCCCGGGAGCTCTACGGCGACCCGGAAGGCGCCATCGAAGCGATGGAGTTCGCCCTGCAAGCCGGAAGCGGTACACCCGAAAACGTGGCCTGGGCACACGTGCAACTGGGCAACCTCTGGTTTACCTTAGGCAAACTGGAGGAGGCGCAGAAGGCCTACGGGCTCTCGACCAGAACCGTAGGCGCCTACGCGCCAGCACTAGCCGGCCAGGCGAAGATCGCAGCGGCGAGGGGGGATCTCGAACAGGCTGCCACATTCTACCGGCAGGCCTTCAACCGTATGCCCCTCCCCGAGTACGCCATCGCCCTCGGCGACGTCTACGCCGTGATGGGCGAAAAAGTGAAGGCTGAAGAACAATATGACCTTGTCAAAAGCATGGACAAATTGTTACGAGCAAACGGGGTCGACACCGATCTGGAGATCGCCCTCTTCAACGCCGATCACGACATTGATCTCCAGCCGTCACTCGCAAAAGCGCGCGCCGCCTACGATGCGCGACCAAGCATCCACGCCGCAGACGCCCTAGCCTGGACGCTATACAAGACAGGGAACTACAATGAGGCGCAGAAGTACTCTTCAGAAGCCATAAGGCTGGGAACCCGCGACCCGCTGAAGCTCTTCCACGCAGGCATGATCTCGAAGGCGCTCGGCGAGAAAGAGCAAGCCCGCACGTACTTGCAACAGGCCATTGACCTGAACCCGCACTTCTCCCTGCTCTACGCTGACGAAGCCGCTGACAGCTTGAAGACCTTGAAGGCTGGAGGGGAAGACTGATGGCCCGCTGGGGATGGCTGTTGGCGTGTCTCGCGTTCGCCGTGTTCGCTTCGCTGATCCCGCGCGAAGCGCAGGCGCATCCTCTGGGCAACTTTACGATCAACCATTACAGCAGCCTCGCGTTCACTGAGGAGACCGCACGCATCACCTACATCCTCGACTTCGCCGAGATCCCAACCCTCCAGCAGAAAGCGCGTCTCGACGCCAATGGCGACGGGAAGCTCTCGGACGAAGAAGCAAACGCTTATCTCGAAGCCGAGATGCCTTCTCTCGTGGAAGGTCTGCGGCTGCGAGCAGGGGACGAGATCTTACCGCTGGAGGTACGCGATCGCTCGGCGGAGTACAGGCCCGGGCAGGGAGGGCTCCCGACCTTGCGGGTGGAGGCTCATCTACTGGCCGACCTTCCGAAGGATTGGAGGGGTGAGGCCCATTACGCCGACCAGACCTACGAGAACCGTCTCGGATGGTGGGAGATCGTGGTCAGGGACGGACCCGGAGTGGCAATAAAGAACTCTACGGTACAGGACAAGAGTGTGTCGAACGAACTTCGCTCCTATCCGCGAGACATGCTCTCCAGCCCGCCGGATGTCCATGAGGCCACCTTCACGCTCGCTCCTGGCGACGGGCCGGTGGAGAACGAGATGGCGGGCCTGACGGCGGAGCGCGTCGGAACGAGCTTCGGCGGCGTGATGGGGCGGGTCGATGAGCTGGTTTCTGTGGAGCGTCTATCGGCGGCGGTCATAGCGCTGTCGATGTTGGCCGCGTTCTTCTGGGGAGCGGCGCACGCCCTGACCCCAGGTCACGGCAAGGCAGTCGTGGCGGCGTACCTGATCGGGGCCCCTGAAGTCCTCTATCCCTGGCTGAGCGTAGCTTCCGGACTGCTCGTCGTCCTGATCGGGCTCGCCCTCCTTTACCGCCATCTGGACAAAATGTTCCACGACAGGAAAGCCGGGCACACGCACGTGGAGCACACACACCCGCATGATGGCGAACACTCCCACGCCCATTCCCTCGGTGGTTCACACTCCAACATCCATCATGCGCATGCTCAGGGCGGGCGTACGCACAGTCACCTGCCGGCGGATGGCTCGAAGATAACGTGGCGTGGGTTGATGGCGCTTGGCGTCAGTGGTGGGCTCGTGCCGTGTCCGGCGGCGCTCGTCCTGCTTCTGGGTGCGATCTCGCTCGACAGGCTGGGGTTTGGGATGGTACTCGTCCTCGCGTTCAGCGCGGGGTTAGCGATTGTGTTGGCCGGGATCGGACTGCTGATGATCTACGCTCGAAAGCTCTTCGAGCGGTTCACTTTCGAGGCGAGGGCGCCGCGCTTGTTGCCGGTCGTGAGCGCCTCGATCATCACGCTGGCCGGGGTGGGTATAGCGCTCGGAGCTCTGCAACAAACCGGGATCGTCAATCCCGGCTTGTTAGACTGGTTCTGAGGCGCTGGGACGATTACAGGACGTCTCGGGAAGGCGAGTAGCGTGAAGCCCGAACTAGTGGGCGAACCGGGCGTGGACGAAAGTTTGGCTCGATCTCCGTTGCTGAATGTCGAGAGTGGCCCCTTCTCCAACGAGAGCCAGCACGAGCCGCTTACCGAGGAGGCCGCCCTGGCTTTCGCTGCTTGCGGCGTTACCGGGTACGCGCTGGCGGGCCCCTCTTACGGGCGAGGTCAGGGCGGCGGTATGCTCGCCGGCCTTCTGGGGCCTGCTGTGGCGAGTCCGGATGCCATCGACACCGTCAACGGAGGGCCGGATAGGAGGGATGCCTGATGAAGGGCGGAACGGGTGCCAGCATCGCCTGTGCTATCGGCGTGGCGGCGGGTATCGTGATCGGGTCTCGCGCCGTCAAGATCTACGACTGGCGAACCGAATGGACCATTCCCGCGCCGATGCCCGTCGTCTACGAGGCCATGACCTCGCGCGAGGCGGTACGTGAGTGGTGGCCGGACATGGAACTCGTAGAGGACAATGGAGATGATGACATCCAGGTTGGCAGCACCGTCTCTTTCCGGGTGCACCAGGCCCCCGAGGTCGCACGCTTCACCCCGCCCTTCCGCATCCATTGCCTATACACCGACGTAGAACGGGAAAAGAGGCTGAGGGAGACGGTGAACGGAGACCTGAGCGGTGTGCTAGAGACTCTGTTCCACGAGCACCAAGACGGCACCCGTATAACATTCAGCTGGTACATGCGCCTGACCAACCCGGCTCTCAACCTCCTGGGGTACGCAGCAGAACGCGTGTACCGCCATAGCCACGACAGCGTGATGACCTCGGGCGAGAAAGGGCTCTCGGAGTACTGCAAGCAACGAGCAGCGTCCGGGCGCGCGTAGACAGTACCTCCGGGAGCTACTCGGGATTCTGACCGAGACCGGATCCCAAGACAACATCAACCACGGAAGGGGAGTACCGAATGACTAACCAGCCAGTTGAGAACGAGGCGGCTCCGCTAAGGCCTATATCTTTCGAGAGGTTCGCTGGGATGTGTGCGGTCCTTTCCGGTGTCGCCGGTTTTCTGTACGCGATCTCCTTCGTCTCGTAGAAAGGAGAGCCGGTGGTGCTCGCCCTGCCGGCTGCGGCGGTAAGGTTCGGCTCGGAATGGCATCTTCAGGAGCGCGGGTTTGACTTAGCGTAGAATAACCTCCCTGCAAAGCCACGAGCGGAGGATCTTCTTTGATGCCGAACGTAACCATCATCGGTGCCGGGCTCGCCGGGAGCGAGGCGGCCTGCCTCTGGGCTGCTCAAGGAAGAGCTCAGGTGTCTTGGATCGGTTATCCTACACTGCGCCGATGCCAATCCGGTTCCGGCGGGCGGCGCCCTCGGGGTCGCCCGCGAGGATTTTCCACGCGCCGTCACCGAGACTATCCACGCCCACCCGAATATAGAAGTGATCCGTAAAGAGGTCACGGACATCCCTCAGGGTCCGACCGTGGTAGCGACTGGCCCCTTGACCTCGGACGCTCTGGCAAAGAAGATAGAGGACCTCTCCGGGGAGACGCTCTACTTCTACGACGCGGCCTCTCCCATCATCCACCGCGACTCTCTGG
>JAJNDJ010000232.1 GCA_021156345.1 Rubrobacteraceae bacterium
GACTTTGCTCCCGAAGACGTTGCCCAGGGTCTGCGTCGCAGAGACCACGTTGCCCTCCCTGTCGGCGACGACGAAGTGCGTGGTGTGTTGCTGAGTGTCTGGATACCCGGTCGGCCGATAGCCGGTGGGAGAGCAGGTCGCGGCGGTGTCGAACTGCGCGGGCGGGTCGTAGGGCGCGACGGCGTTGGGGTCCACGCGCGCGGACTCGCGTTCCATGTACTCGTCGGAGAGAAGGCGGCCCAATGGAGTCGGGGCTTTCTCGGGGTCGGCGGCGAACCGGCGGGTCGTCGTAGAGACTCGTTTGGAGATCTCGGTGGCCGCGTGGACGTAAGCGGTGGTGTTGGTGCCGGCTGGTCCCACATCGTAACGGTCCATCACCCCCAGCCGCACGAACGCGGCCCACGCGGTGGAGGGAGGGGCGGCCGTGAGTACACGGTGATCGCGATAGTCCAGGCCGATGGTCTCCCGCCATTCGGCGCGGTTGCGGCGCAAGTCCACTTCCGAGAGGAAACCGCCCCCTTTCTGCGCGGCGGCGGCCATCGCCGTGCCGAGCCGTCCCTCGTAGACGGCGTCAGAGCCTTCCTCGGAGATGAGGCGTAGGGAGTCGGCCAGGTCGTCCTGCTCCAGGCTTTCGCCGGCGGCCAGTGGGACGCCGTTAGGGCCGTAGATCTCCTGCGCGTGCTCGGGGAACGCGGCGTACTCGGAGCCGAGCCAGGCCGCCGTTTCCTGGTCGAGGGGGAAGCCCCGATCCGCGTACCCGATTGCAGGCTGGAACAGGCGCGGCCACTGGGCCTCCCCGTACTCCTCCCACATCTTCTCCCAGGCGTTCAGGTTGCCCGGCGTGGCGACGGCCCTGGCACCACAACGATTCTCCGCGTAGCCTGGCGTCGGCGGCCGGAACACGGAAGGATCGAGTGAGGCGGGTGTCCGGCTCCCGACCTCCAGGAAGCGTGTCCGGCGCTCTTCGGCGCTGTAGACGACGATAGCCCCGTACCCGCCGATGCCGCTCATCATCGGCTCTACCACGCCCAGCGAGGCGGCGACCGCCACCGCCGCGTCGAAAGCGTTTCCGCCGTCCTCCATAATCTCCAACCCGGCCCGCGTCGCAAGCGGGTGCGCCGAACTGACCATGCCGTTGGTCCCCACCGCCGGGCGGGCCGCAGTGTTCCGGCTCGCGGGGCCTTCCCGCGCCTCTGGCCCGGCGGTGGTAGCGGGGACGCTACGTTCGGGGCTTTCTTCCGGCGCGGCTGTCGTCTCCGGGACGGTTTGTTCCACGGTCGTGGGTGGCTTGCCAGCCTCTCCCCCTGCTGCTCCATCCGGGGCCGTCGACCCCGTGCCACAGGAGCAGAGAACCACAGCGAACAGGGTCGCCAAGATGGCTCTTTTGAAGATGTGAACCAGCTCCGTTACGAGACTACGCCTTCAGGCGGTCGAGATGCTCCTTGCGAAACTTGGCCACCTTCGGCGCGATGATAACCTGGCAATAAGGCTGAAAGCCGTTGTTGCGGAAGTAGTTCTGGTGGTAGCCCTCGGCGACGTAGAACTCCTCGAACGGCTCCACCTCGGTCACGATGGGGTTGCTCCAGATACCCTCGGACTCCAGGTCGGAGATCACCCCTCTCGCGACGCGCCTCTGCTCATCGCCGTGGTAGAAGATCACAGACCGGTACTGCGTCCCCACGTCCGCGCCCTGGCGGTTCAAAGTCGTCGGGTCATGGATCGTGAAGTAGACCTCGAGAATATCTTTGTACGAGACAACCGAGGGATCGAACGTAACCTGCACGACCTCGGCGTGCCCCGTCGTCTCCGAGCACACTGCCCTGTAGGTCGGGTTCGGCACGTGGCCACCGGAGTACCCGGACTCCACCTTCTCTACGCCCCGCAACTCCTGGTAGACCGCCTCCAGACACCAGAAACAGCCGCCTCCGAGCGTGGCTACCTCCCTCGTAGAGCTGTTCACCCTATCGTCGGTCGTCATGGCTCACATCTCTCCGTTCGTATCTTTTCGACGCCCTCGGTATACCGCATTCGTTACTCTGGTGCACGGCGCTGGGGCGCGTTCTCCGTCGAACATACCATTCTTGTGGGTCACGATCACCCCTCCTTGAGGCGGGCGGAAACGTCTTCGTGAGGTTGTCAAATGGCTCTCGATGAGGAATGATCTATATATGATCCAGCAAATGCAGGAGCACTGGCGGGAGTTTAGAGAGAGCAAGCCAGGGCAACGCTTCAAGGACCGTTACCGTCGCCGGCGGCAGGGTGAACAGGGGCACATCGTATGGAGGATCTTCCTGATCACCCTCGGCGCCGTTATCGCCCTCGGCAGCCTGATACTCGCCCCCCTGCCTGGCCCCGGCTGGGCCACGGTCTTCATCGGGCTCATGATCCTGGCCGGCGAGCTCCTTCCCGCGGCCCGCTTCCTCGACTGGCTCGAGATACGGCTGAGGAAGCTCGGACGATATATCTACAAGATCTGGCGGGCTTCTATTTGGGGCAAGATCGCGGTGATCCTGGGGGCTGCGCTTTGTGTCGCAGCGGTCGCTTACGTTGCCTATCTCTTGCTATCCGGAGTCTGGTTGTTCTGAGCAGGTAGGGCTGATCCAGTTACCGCTGCGCCTCACGGTCTAGAACCGCGACGGTATCCCGATAGTACTTCAGGGCGTTCTCGTGGCTATCGCCGATGCAGACGGTACCGACCTTGCCGTACTGGGAGAGCGCCCCGATGAGATGGAAAACCACCCCCTGCTGGGAGGCGCCGTCGAAATGGAGGCCGTTGTCGACAGCTATATCCACCAGATCGTCAGGGGTCAGGCCCTTGTATGCGGGGCTCTGGAGGTTATCAGAAGCGTAGTAATAGCAGGGCTTCGCCGTCGGCGTGCAGTACAGTCCGTCATTGGCGTCGTAGGTACCGTCCGTCAGGAAACGCAGGATCAGGTACGGATGCGTGGTGCCGCCCTTGCGAAGGTTGATCTCGATAGCCGCGTGCTCCCAGCCCTCGCCGCGCCTGACGGAGTGGAGACTACATTCGCCTCCCCAAGGGGATTGATCCGACACTGCACAGAAGGCGAGCGTACCTCCTCACCCTCCAGCCAGCACTCCACGATGCCGCCCATCTCCTCGAACTTCCGCCGGTAACGCTCCCAGGTCTCTCCCGTTGCCTCGAACTTGATGCGCCCCGGCAACTCGTCCCGAACCCAGGACATGAGGTCTCTCCCCTCAGGCGCGCCGTCGTAGGGGAAGACGGCGTTCCCCTCACCCGAGAAACCCTCATCCAGCTTTATGGCCGCCCTTCGCAGCCCTGGCTTGCGGCGCTTGAGCTCGACGACGGCCTCGACCACGTCGTCCCCGTCGCGCAGGTGCTCGAACCCATCCGGCAGCTGGACCCCGGCCTCCCTGAACGCCTCGCGGCTACCGCTCTTGGTCCCGAGGTAGTTGAGTTGCGGGTCATTGCCGTAGAGCGGGATGCCAAGCCGAACGGCGAGACTCCGTTCCAGCGCCGTGCTGTTGAAGCAGGTCATGTGCGCCGCCTCCGTGTCTGCTATCGCAGAGCGTATCCGCTCCACCAGACGTGGACGG
>JAJNDJ010000233.1 GCA_021156345.1 Rubrobacteraceae bacterium
TAGGGCGCTGGCGATCCACTCGTCGCTTCTGTCCTCCTCCACCCAGCGACGGATGTCGTCTATGAACTTCCTGAGGGAGACCCTCTGATTTATTCCCACACGCCACCACCTCTATTTAATTGTAATCATACTAACGTATTAGCGTACATACGGCGCGCACGATTTTCCAGTATCCCGGAACCTATGGTGTAGACTTTGACCATGGAGACGATGATCGACACAGGTGTTGGTATCCTGCGTCTGATACCTTTGATCCTGGCGTTCTACATCCCCGCGCTGCTCGGGATGGCTACATGGAGTGAGGGAGACAGGACCAAGGCGATACTGTGGTTCGCCATCGGTTTCGGCGCGATAGTCGCCGTGCAGGTCCTGTTCAGCAGCGTCTCGGCGATACAGGTAGCCGGGATAGTAGGGTTGTCTCTGGTCCAGATGACGACCGCCCTCGGCCTCGCCGCCCTCACCGTCTACAAGCTGGCCGACTAGAGTCAGCCGCTGTTCAGCGCGTTCTTGACCTCTTGCTTGTCCGCGTTCAGGGCGTAGAAGGTCATGTCCGCCTTCGCCTGTTCGTAAGGTTTCTGGCGCACCTTGCCCAGGTAATCCGCGTCGAGCATGGCGGTTATGACGTCTCCGATCTCCTCCCGGGAGAGCTCCAGTTCGCCGCGTTCGTCCAGATCGCGGATGCTGGAGAAGATCTCCACGAAGGTGGCAGGCTGTTCGAGGGAAGCGACGCTCGTGCAGACCGTCTTGAGCTCGTAGGGTGTGAGGTCTTCGAGGAGGTCGAAGCCTGGTTCTGGTTCTTCTCGCTGGCGCTCTTCCCGCGCGGGCCTGCCGTTGCCCCTGTTCCGATTTACCGACTGGCTCTGTGAGGAGGGCTCCTCGGCTGCGAGGTCGGTCTCCTGCAGATCGGGAACCTTCTCGTCGGGCAGGTAGACCTGGAGCTCGAGGTCCTGGTCAACCGTGTTTACCAGGCCGCGGCGCTCCGCTTCGACTACGAAATCCTTGAACTTCTTGAAGCCTGCGTTCCGCTCGTCAAAAGACCCGAGCTGCACGATCATCTGCTGTTTCACCTGCCCGAGGACCCGTGTCTTGCCGCCCTTCTTCAACGTCCGGACGGCCCTGACCAATTCTTCGTAGGGGTCCGCGGCCTCCCTTTTCGGTTCCCTGTCCTGGGCGCGGGCGGCGCGGTCCTCCTCGAGCAGGGAGGCGTAGGAGACAAAGTGGTCTGCGGATTCGATCAGGTGGTACGAAGTCGCCTCGGAGACCCCGATCACGACCACGTTCTTCCCCTTGCTTCTGAGCAGGCTGACGAGCGGGATAAAGTCCCCATCGCCCGTGACGAGGATGTAGGTGTCCACTTGCGGGTGGTTGTGCAAGAAGTCCGAGCACTCGACCGCGAGCATCACGTCTATGGAGTTTGTGCGGCGCTTCTGGGACTTGCCGCCGGGGAAGTACCTGGCTGATATGTAGCGCGGCGCGATGCCGTTCGAGTAGAGGGTCGGCGGGGCCTGGCGGAAGTCTCCGTCGGTCCAGTCGGCGTAGGCAGTGGCCGAGACGATGCGCCCGTACTCGCGGGCCTTCTCCAGTATGGCCGAGACGTTCGGCTTTGATTTGTACTCCGTGACCGTGGAGATGTAGATGTTCTCCCAGTCGATGAATATTGCCAGATCTTCAGGCATGAATAGGTTTCCTTACGTAGAGGAGAGGCCCGGGAATCCGGGCCTCTGTTGGTCTCTTATACACTGTAGCGGTCGCGGATCCTGACCACGGTCTGGGAGAGTGTCTCCTCGTCGAGGACGGCCTCGATCCAGAGTAGTTTCTCCCCGACCTCGAAGCCTTCGGGCAAGTCGAAGGCTGCTACTATCGTCACGGGTTCTTCTGTTCCGTCGAGGTAGACGGAATACTCCGCCGACTCCATCAGGACCTCTCCGTCCTCGTCGGTGGCGATGATGCGGGCCCGGCGCTCTTTGTCCGAGGCATGTTCGCACCCCTCGAACTTGGTGTAGACGACGAAGGATGTACCGCTGGCGCCGTTAGGGCGGATCTCATCGAGCACCCCGAAGAGCGTCAGCCTATCTTCGTACTCCGTGCAGCTCTCGGCGAGAACGAGGGCCGTGCACTCGACCACGCCTTCGCACTCGCTATGCACCTGGCACCGTCCCGTTCCCCTCAGGTTCGGGAAGCCCTGCTGTAGAGGTACCTGTCTGACTCTCCCCGGAGATCTCATCCAGTGTCAACTCGTCCGTGGCGCCGTCCGCGTCGGCGGAGCGGGAGGAGATGACTTTGGCTATGGCGCTCACCGAGTCGCCGCTCCTCAGGTTCATCACCCTGACTCCCTGCGCCGCGCGGCCCTGTCGCGAGACCGAGTCGGCATCTATGCGGATGGTCGTCCCGAAGTTGGAGACGATCATGAGCTCGTGGAGTCCGGGACGGACGACCCGCACGCCGGCCAGTTTGCCGCGTTCTCCGTCGGTCTTCATAGCGATAACGCCCTGGCCGCCACGTCCCTGGGGCCTGTACTGCGAGAGGGCTGTGCGCTTTCCGAAACCACGCTCGGTGAGTATGAAAAGGTCAGCAGCGTCGTCTGAGATCACATCCATAGAGAGCACCACGTCGTCACTACCCAGCGTGATGCCCTTGACCCCGGCCGTAGCGCGTCCCATCGGTCGTGCGTCGGTCTGCTTGAAGCGGATGCCCTTGCCATTGCGGCTCACGATGACGACTTCGTCGCCCTCTGAGGCGTAACGGACGGAGATCAGCTCGTCCTCGCCGGCGAGGTTGATCGCGATGATCCCATCGTTCTTCAATGGCGTGTTGTACTCCAGGAACCTCGTCTTCTTGACGATGCCCCTCTTGGTCGCGAAGAGCAGGTACTCGGCCTCCTCGAACTCTTTGGTCGCGAGGACGGAAGCGATGTGCTCGCCCTGCGCGAGGGGGAGCATATTGGCGATGTGCCTGCCCTTCGCCGCGCGGCCCATGCGCGGTAGCTGGTGGACC
>JAJNDJ010000234.1 GCA_021156345.1 Rubrobacteraceae bacterium
GCCGCCGCGTGGCCCGCAGCCTCCCACCACGAGCAACGCTCCCTCTCCAACCTCGCCACGAAGCACGCCCGAGACGGCCTCTTTCTCGGAGCCGAAGACACGGCACTCTCCCGCCGGATCAGTCACGCCCTCGCGCACGCGGCAGACGGCCTCGGCACCCGACGCCCTGGCCCTGATGAAGACGAGGCGAGAGTACTTCCCCGGCGCAGGAGGGGCGGACGGCAGGTTCTCTTTCAGGTTGCCCGCCACGGTAGGAACGTCGTGGAGTGTGTCGTCCAGGGAAGAGAGGAGGTCGGGTACGCCGTACTCCCGCAACCATTCAGGGTCGGCTTCGGGGGTCTCGGAGGCGAGGACCCGCATCATCTGGCCGAATCCGGGGACACCAGCCTCACGGGCGATGGCACCAAGGTGGACGAGAACCTCGGATCCGCCGCCTGCCGCAACACCGGCCCGCACCGCGTTGGCGAGAGAGAAGTCGTCAACCAGTTTGCGAGGGCGTGGCCCTTCACTTTCGGGGAGTGAGACAGCCGTGTTCGCAGGGTCCCCGAGGCCCGGCGCGAGGCCGAGCGCTACCAGGGTGGCGGAGAGGGGTTGGTTGTCCGGCGAGGCGCAGACCGTCGGGAGATCCAGGCGCAGAGAGGCGGCGAGCATTCCGGCGAGCTCCTCGGCGCTTGCGGCACCGAGCAGTAGACCGTCGAGGTCCATGCCGGAGCAAGAGATCTCTACCAGGTCAGCGAGCCACTCGCGCGCCAGCGCGACGCCGCCTTCGGGTCGGGCGGACGGCAAGCGAAGCGGGACTGGTTCTCCTCCCGCGTCGTGGACCGCGTCAGGGAGGCTCGAGGGTTCTAGGAAAGGGACGCCGATACGCGGGGCTTTCAGGGCCGCTGACCTCTAGGAGCCCAGCTTCTCCATAAGAAGCTCGCGGACCCTTCCGCCATCGGCGCTGCCGCGCGTCGCTTTCATAACCTGCCCGACGAGGAAGCCGACCACCTTCTTGTCGCCGCCTTTGACACGCTCGGCCTCTTCGGGGTTGGCGGAGATCGCTTCGTCCACGATGCCGGAGAGCTCGTCGGAGTCTACAGAGGCGAGGCCGTCGCGCTCCACGACCGCTGATGGAGAATCGCCGGTCTCGAAGACTGTGCCGAGCGCCGTTCTTGCTGCGGAGCGCGAGACCTTGCCTGCTGCGACGAGTTCGATCAGCTCTGTCATGTGCTCCGGCGTCACCCTGGAGTCGGAGATATCGGTGCCGGTCTCGTTGAGGAGCGCGCGCAGGTCACCGGAGATCCAGTTAGAAGCCTGTTTGGGATCCACCTCCGCCGCGACCGCTTCGTAGAACGATGCCAGGTTTCTATCCGACGTGAGGACCCCAGCGTCATACTCAGAGAGGCCGTACTGCTCGACGAAGCGGGCGAGCATGTGCTCGGGCAGTTCGGGTAGCCGTTCCTCCAACTCTCTGACATAGGCAGGCGAGAGCTCGAGCGGCAAGAGATCAGGCTCGGGGAAGTAGCGATAGTCGTGGGCATACTCCTTGCTGCGGAGCTCATGCACCTCGTCGGTCTCGGGGTCGTAGTGGAGCGTGGTCTGCTCGACACGGCCGCCGTTCTCCAGGATCTCACGCTGGCGCTCCAGCTCGCGTGCGAGGCCCCGCTCGACAAAGCGAAAGGAATTCATGTTCTTGAGCTCGGTCTTGGTGCCGAAAGTACCGTCGGGGTTGCGTATGGAGACGTTGGCGTCGCAGCGGAGTTGCCCCTTCTCCATGTCGGCTTCCGAAACGCCAACCGCCCTCAGGATGTCCTTGAGCTGGTTGGCTGTAGCCCTCGCCGCTTCGGGCGATGGGATGTCGGGTTCGGTGACGATCTCCATCAGGGGCGTGCCGCCGCGGTTGAAGTCGACCAGGGAGCCGACGGACCCGTGCATGCGGCCCGAGGTGCCGACGTGTACGTTTTTCGCCGCGTCCTCCTCGAGGTGAAGCCGCGTGATGCCGACCCGGATCCTGCCTTCAGGGGTAGGTACGTCGATGTGGCCACCCGTACAGATCGGCTCGTCGAACTGGGAGATCTGGTACCCCTTGGGAAGGTCGGGGTAGAAGTAGTTCTTCCTGGCGAAGATCGCCCGGTCCGCGACGTCGCAGTTGAGCGCGAGCCCGGCTATCACCCCGAGCTCGACGGCCTTCTCGTTGGTTACGGGCAGAGCCCCTGGATGGCCGAGGCAGACGGGGCAGGTGTGGGTGTTCGGGGGATCGCCGTAGGTCACCCTGCAGCCACAGAACATCTTGGTCGCTGTCGCCAGGTGGACGTGAAACTCGAGCCCTATGACCGCCTTGTAAGCACGCTTCTCTTGCACTTCCAAATGTCAGCCCCCGTGCCAGTCTCGCCTGCCGTTACATTGTCATTCTAGCATCGTCAGGCATCCTGCCCGGCCTGTGGGGTGGATGTTAGAATGCTTTTTACGGAGGTTTACGCAAGCTTGCATACCGAGACAGAGAACGCCGGGGGGAACCGGCCGCACCTCGTGGTCTTGCAAGGACCGGGCCTCGGCGATTTCTTCGAGATAACCGATGACGAGCTCGTTCTTGGCAGCGACCCATTCAGTGCAGACATCGTGGTACGGGACGTGGAGGTCGAACCACGGCACGCCGAGCTCTACAGGAGACCCGGCGGCTATGTCCTGCGGGGCGTAGAAGCAGGGAAGACCATAGCGCTCAACGGTGAGGTGATGGAGGAGCCGGGGTGCGGCCAACTCCTATCTGACGGGGACCGTATACACGTGGGCGACTCCGTACTCGAGTACTCGCACCAGGATGAGATCAAGGCCTCATTCTTCGAACAGTTGCACGAGCTGGTGAACCGCGACCACCTCACGGGCCTCTACTCCAAGGGACGCTTCGACCGCGAGTTCGAGCACCGCCTGGAGGCGATGGCCGACGAAGGAAGGCCCTTGAGCGTGCTCATGGCTGACATAGACAGCCTCAAGAAGATAAACGACGCCAA
>JAJNDJ010000235.1 GCA_021156345.1 Rubrobacteraceae bacterium
CCTCTTGCCGAAATGCTTTCCACGAGGGTGAAGACCTTCGCCGCGCTATGTTGGCGCCTGTGTCGCCGAGAGATCCGGCCGTGAGCGCTCTCTGTGGTTCATGCTGCGAAGACGCTCAAGCATTACGGGGAGAGCCAATACTGAGCATTGTTCAGGAGACACGCAGAGCTGCTGCCAGCGTGTTCGTCAAGGAGGCTTCGCCGCTAGCCGACGCCAGCCGATCTTGCGATCTTCGAAGCGGGGAGTCTGGCACGGATGCTCAGATCCAACCCCAAAGCGTCAGCCGCCTCTGCCAGGCGCCAGAGGCTGATCTTCTGCCACCCGTCTCGCTCGTAGCGCTGAATCTGCTGCTGGGTCATGCCCAGTATCTCTCCTAGCTCTGCCTGGGTAAGGCCGCATGCTATGCGCGCCTTGATGAGGAGTTCTCCCAAAGAGTCAAGGTCTTCTGCGCCAAAGGAGAGTAGACGTCCCTCCTTGAGGTCCTCGTACTCGGAGATCTCTCGCTCGAGGTCCTCGATCTGCATCCGCAGGGCGTCGATCACCGCCAAGGCCACCTCGTCTCGCTCTGCCAAATGGCGGCCCTCTGACAGCTTCTGCAGCTCTGTTGCGAGCTCGGAGAGCTGCTCCTTGCTGTGGCGGTACTCCTTGTCGTTGCGGATCATGCCTTCACCGCGGCGGGAAAGAGGTCCACACCGAATCGCCTCTTAGCCTCGGCCCTACCCTCGGGATTAGGCGGGAAGATTGGAGCCAGGCGGCCCAGGTCTCCTCGGCGGTAACCTCCTCCGCCAGATCGTAGCAGCCGTCTATGTCGTTGGGGCGATCCTTGTCCGTCACGAAGCTACCGTCCAAGTACACCCTCACCACACCGCAGGACGCCATCAGCTCCAGGACCTCTTCGAGACCCTCGAGTAACTCCCGTCTCTTGCGGCTCCAACCCATCTTCTCCTTGAGCTCCTCCAGGTCTGTCTGGTGGACGCCCGGTGGTAGCAGCCCCTCATCCGTGAACTGCGGTATCATCTAGCTCAGTATACAGCACTTCTGTTGTATAGGCGCTATGCTTCGAAGTCGGAATGTTACTGCAACCGTACTGCAACCCGCTAGCGCAGCGCATCCTCCAGGGCGCGGGTCCCAAGATCCAAGACGTTATAGGGACCACCAGGAGTAAATGCACTTCCAAGAACCCAGCTTTTTTTAGGGGGCTCGTGAATAGGTTGGCGCGACGCCCTCAGACTGAGGCCGAAGATGTGTCAACGCGTGGGGCGGGGCGGCGCTGACTCTAAGACGCTCCGACACCAGCAGCATCGATTTGGCGGGGGACCTCGTAACGTAGGAGTACGTTTCCTGAGTCATCCCACGTGCGTGTGTCGATGAGCCGAAGGGTAAGCGCTGGCTTTTCGTCGAATACCGGCGTGCCCGCGCCTAATACAACAGGGCCCATCATAAAGTGTAGTTCGTCGACCAGATCGTTAGCCAGCAAGTCCTTCCAGAGTGTTCGGCTACCAAATACCAAGATGTCCTTGCCCGTTTGGCCTTTGAGTTCGGCGATCCGCTCGTGGGCGTCTGCGCGGCCGATGATGCTGGTGTTATGCCACGGGTCCGTTTCTCCTGAGGTCAGGGTATCTGATATGACCACCTTGTCTATGGCGTTATCGAGCCGTGAAATCTCCCGTTGGAGGGGAGTGGCGTTGGGATCATCTGCCACGGACGGCCAAAAACTCTTGAAGCCATCGTACGAAACCCGTCCCAGCAGCAACGTATCGGCTGCACGCAGCCGTTCAGCGTTATAGGCGTCGAAGCTCTCGTCGGTCGGGTAGACCCAACGATAGTCGAACAGGGCCATAACATTCTTACCCGGCCCCTCGTAATAACCATCCAAGGACATGGCGTTGCTGATGATTAGTTTGCGCATAACACGCCCCTTATGTATCTATCGAGACCAGAATACCTCCGCCTAGTCTACGATCGCGCCACAGCGCCACCGACCGAGCCTCCTCCGTAAATCACGGCGTTCTTGTTCTCGAGCAACATGCTGATACTCTCCAATCTTCTATCCAAGAGCCGAGTTACGATATCTTGAGAGTAGGCCCGGACTGCAGGCTAGCTATCGGTGACTTGCTCAGAAGTGTCAACACTGGGGGTGGGCGGATTCTTGGTCAGCGCGAACCTGCTTCCGGTGGCGGTGTTCGCCGACACTGCGTCGCTCGTGGCTTGCGCGCTAGGCCTTATGTTCTGGTTGAGCCGGAATAGGTTGGTCGGATCGTAGCGACCCTTGATCTCAGTGAGCTTCTGCCAGGTTGGGCCTGGGTAGGCTTCGCGGATGCGCCCCTCGCCCTCATCGCCGAGGAAGCCTACGTACGCGCCGTCGTCACCCTGGCGCAGGGCGGCCGCAAAGTCGGTGATCCAGGGCTCGTAGACCGCGGCCTCATCGGGGCGCTCGTAGAGCGCGGCGACGTTCACCATAATGCGTGAGCTACGATGGGCGAAGGCAGTGGCGTCAGCAGGCACGCGGGCCATCGCTCCACCCAAGACCCGGATCTGCGCCGCGGCCATCTGCGCACTCGAAGTCTGGAGGTACTCGACGATGGTCTCCGCTACGGAGCGATCTATGGTGTCGATGAACATAGTGCGCACCGAGCCAATCGGGTGGTAGTCTTCTTCCTCAGGAGGGTAGATCTGCGGGTAGGGCATCGGCTTGACCATGTCGACGATCGGCTCAGCGAGCGCCCTAAACGGCGCGACGACGCGCTCGCCCTCATCGACCTCACCCGCGTAGCACAGCAAAGCCATGATGACGAGCCTGCCATGCGCCTCAGGGGGCAAGAACGGCATCGGAGGCGCGACCATTACGTTGGCGATGGTCGAGAGCTCCTCGGGAGCGGCCTCCGCCTCGGCGACAAACGAGCTAATGACGTCGGGTGTCGCCGGCAGGATCATCATGCCGCCGACGATCGTATCGACTTCGTGCAGCCGATACTGGAACCGAGTGGCGACGCCGAAGTTTCCTCCGCCGCCCCGGATCGCCCAGAAAAGATCAGGATGCGTCTCTGCGTCCACGCGCAGGAGTTCCCCGTCCGCCGTCACGATCTCGGCGGAGATCAGATCGTCGATCGCGAGGCCATGCTTGCGCACCATGTACCCCACGCCGCCGCCCAGCGTGATCCCCCCTATCCCCACCGAGCCGGTGTCGCCGAAGCCCGTTGCTAGGCCGTGAGCCGCCACTGCAGCCGTGTATTCGCCCGCGGTTAGGCCAGTCTGGGCCCATGCGGTGCGTCCCTCGACGTCGATCTCGAGGTTCTTCATCTCTGAGAGATCGAGGACGATTCCCCCATCGGAGACACTGTGACCAGCGACGCTGTGGCCGCCGCTGCGGACGGCGAGCTCCAACCCGCTCTCGCGTGCGAGCGTAACCACGCGCGAGACGTCTGTTGCGTCCTCAGCCCGGACGATGAGTTGTCAGTCATGATCTAAGCTCCGATCGTTGGTCTTCTTCTTATAAGAAACATACTGGTCAGCCGGGGTAGAGGCATCCCCCAAAAGGGGATCAGGGGGTGGAGATCCTCGCGATCGCCCGGCCACTACCGTAAGCTCCGCATCGGCAGCGAGTTGGATGGCTTCTGTGGTGTGCGTGCCAGGCTGGAACCAAAGGACATCGGCGCCGATCGCGATCGTCTTCGTTTGCTCATAGATGAGCAGGAGGTCCTGGCGTGATGAGCCTTCCGTGGCTCCCGGTTCGGGCATTCTGGCGACATCCATCGGTTTCCTCCTCTGATTGTGCTTCATGCTTAGAGGGTGGCCTGGAGAAGGCCTGAGTGCATCGTGCGGAAGGACAGTTTTTGCCTGTACCGTCGTACGGTTTACGCGAAGCCCCTTCCACACACTTCGTCATAGTCCTATCGAGGCATGTTTGGGCTCGCGGCGATCCCCTCCTCCGGCTTCAGTCGCCTCAGCGCTGCCATCACGAACGTCGAGAAGGCGAAGAAGACCCCAGCGACCAGCCCGCACCCCAGGGCGCTGGCCAGCGTCGCGGTGTAGAGGATGGCGCTCATCGTCCGCCGTCCCAGATGCCGGTGGCAGCGGCCTCGCGTGCGTAGACGGTGAAGTCCTTGGGCTCCCGGCGTAGAGAGCGTCGAAGGGGTCACCGCGCGTCGCCTCCAGGAATGTACGAGCTTCTTCTTCGGAGAGCGGGCGCATCTCTTTAGGAGTTGTGCTTCTCCTCCTCAGCGAAAGTCTTCGACGTGCCTGATGGCCCATTCGGCGAATGTGGTCGCCTGGCGGCCCGTGACTTCCTCGACCGTCGGGATCGGCTCCTGCGGATCCTCGACTAGCTCCGCCTTCCCGTCCAGGTACCAACTCGCGTACTCGCCCATCACCGGCGTCAGCTCCTCGACCGCCTGCTCGCGGGTAAGCTCCACGAACGGGATCTCCTCGCCCAGCGCCTCCCCGATGAGCCTGACCTGCTCCGCGCGTGTGACCTTCTCCGGCCCCGTCAGCTCGTAAGCCTTGCCGAGAT
>JAJNDJ010000236.1 GCA_021156345.1 Rubrobacteraceae bacterium
AAGGACTACATAGCGATGCCCAAGTTCAACATGTACCAGTCGCTTCACACGACCGTCATGTCCAACGAAGGGAAGCTGCTGGAGATACAGATCCGGACCTCCGAGATGGACACGACGGCGGAGTACGGCATCGCGGCCCACTGGATGTACAAGCATGGCCTTACGGATCGTCAGGTGGACCGCCTGACGTGGCTCAAGAGCATGATGGAATGGCAGCAAGAGACGACCGACGCCAGTGACTTTATGGAGTCTTTGAAGGGTGAGCTCATCGCCGAGGAGGTCTTCGTCTTTACGCCGAAGGGCGACGTGGTCAGCCTTCCCAGCGGGGCGACACCCATAGACTTCGCATACCACGTCCACACCGAGGTTGGCCACCGTACGATAGGGGCCAGGGTCAACGACCGTATCGTTCCCCTCGACTCCGAGCTCGTCTCCGGTGACAGGGTCGAGGTCATTACGGGCAAGAACTCGGGGCCTAGCCGCGACTGGCTGGCCGTGGTCCAGAGCGGGCGCGCCAGGAACAAGATAAGGCAGTTCTTCAACAGGGCCGACCGCGAGGACAATCTGAGCCTGGGACGCGAGAAGATCCTCGACCTTCTAAAGAAGCGGCGGATCGGGAAGGTCCCCTCCGGCATCCTCGAGGACGTGGCCCGCGCGAGCAACTACACCTCGCCTGACGACATGTTCGCCGCCGTCGGTACCGGCGTGCTCTCGGCCGAGAACGTGGCAGGCCGTATAGTCGAGAAGGTAAAGCCAAAGGAGGAAGAGGAACGGCACACAGAGCAGAGCCCCGCGCTCGCCCCGCTCCCGCTCCCCGAGGGTCGAACCGACGAGCAGACAGGGGTACGCGTCGTCGGGTCGAGCGGGATCCTTACACGCCTGGCGCGCTGTTGCACCCCGATGCCTGGCGACGAGATCGTCGGATACGTCTCACTGGGGCGCGGCGTCGTCGTTCATTCTGCCGGCTGCGTGAACGCCAGGGCACTGCAGGCCAGAGATCCCGAGCGCTTTGTGGAGGTCGAATGGGCCAAAGGGTCTGATAAGCTCTTCACCGTCGAGCTGCTGGTCGAAGCCCTCGACAGGATGCATCTGTTGAAGGACATAACGGCCACGATCTCGGACGCAGGCGTCAACATCGTCTCTGCCAGGGTCGACACCATCGAGGACAGGACGGCCCTAAGCAGGTTCGCGTTCAAGTCTGCGAGCGTGCAGCACGTCGAGGAGGTAATACGTAAGATCAGGAGCATCCCTGACGTCTACGATGTCTACAGGGTCTCCCGCGATGGCACACCCCTGGAGCACTAGGAGACTGGCCGGTGAGCGAGATCGAGCAGGTCACACTCTCTATGAATGGCTTCGAGGTCAACTCCTACGTAGTTCACGCCCCTGAGGGCGACATCGTCGTCGACGCCGGTGCCGAACCGGAGAAGATCCTCGGCGCCACCCGCGCTCCGGTGGCGGCGATCCTGGTGACGCACGGCCACGCCGACCACGTGGATGCCCTGGAGCCGGTGCGCAGAGAGACAGACGCCCCTGTCTACATGCACCCCGCAGATGCCGAAGGGAAGATCAGGGACTACGAGCCCCTCGAAGACGGCCAGGCGCTCGATGTCGCCGGGCTCGGCATCAGAATCCTTCATACGCCGGGACACTCCCCAGGCTCCGTGACGTTCATCGTAGGGCACGACCAGATCGTTGGTGACCTCATACTCCCAGGGAGCGTGGGCCGGACGGACATCCCTGGCGCTTCGTGGGAGGAGATCGAAGGTTCCATCCGCAGGGTGATGCCGCTCTGGGAGGAGGCGACGCGCCTCTACACTGGCCACGGTCCTGTGCTCATGGCGGTTGAGGAACTGAAAACCAATCCTTATCTGCCTCCTGGGCTATCGTGACGGACTACCGGGGACCCAGGGGCACATACGACGTGTACCCCGGCGGCGCGGAACCGCACGCGCGACCCGAGCTGTGGACCTTCGTGGAGGACACGGCGCGGGAGCTCTTCGCCCGCTACAACTACTCCGAGATTCGCACGCCGGTCTTCGAAGAAGCACGGCTGTTCGCAAGGACGGCAGGGGAGGGCTCTGACATCGTCGTCCAGAAGGAGATGTTCACCTTTCTGGACAAGGGCGAACGGGAGATGGCCCTACGGCCCGAGGGGACGCCGGGGGCTGTGCGCGCTTACATCGAGCACAACCTCTACAAGCTGGCCCAGCCGGTCAAGCTTTACTACATCGGTCCCATGTTCCGCCAGGAGCGCCAGCAGATGGGCCGCTACAGGCAGCACACCCAGATCGGGGTCGAGGCTCTCGGCACGTCGGACCCGCTCGTCGACGTCGAGGTGATCTCACTCCTCTACGCCATCCACCAGGCCGTCGGCGTGAAGGAAGAGGTCGTCTACGTCAACAACCTCGGGGATATGGAGACCAGGCAGGCTTACGTCCCCGAGCTCCGTGCGTATCTCCAGAGGCACAGCAGCCAGCTCGACCCCGACTCTGTGTCCCGCATAGACACGAACCCGCTGCGCACCTTCGACTCCAAGCATGAGGGCACCCAGGCAGTACTGTCTGAGGCACCTAGGATCACCTCGTACCTGAGTTCCGACGCGTCGGCGCACTTCGGGGCCGTGCGTAAAGGACTCGAGGCGCTCGGCATCCCTTGCGAGATCGACGACGGGCTCGTGCGTGGCCTCGATTACTACACGATGACGGTCTTCGAGGCCAAGAGTGGTGCTCTAGGGGCGCAGGATACCGTCGGTGCCGGCGGCCGGTACAATGGTCTGATCTCGGATCTCGGGGGACCCGACCTCGGAGGCATCGGCTTCGGTTCAGGCGTCGAGCGGATGCTTCTTGCCGCAGCCTCGAGGGAGACAACGAGCTCGCTCGACGTTTTCTTCGTGACCCTCACGCCGGAAGCGCGCATCCCTGCTATAAAGCTCGCCGGAGCCCTGCGCGAAGAGGGGATCTCGAGCGAC
>JAJNDJ010000237.1 GCA_021156345.1 Rubrobacteraceae bacterium
ATGAGGTGCTTGATCTGCCCCTCCAACTGTACGTGTACGGGTACGTGACTCTTCGAATTTATCCGCAAATCCATTAATTAACCTATTGTCCTATGACACTAAGCCGGTTATAATTGTCCTATATCAACGTGACAATTATACCGCAACTGGCGAGCAAGGAGGTGAGTTGTGATCAATCCGTTCGATCTGGAGATGGCAAGAGTACGGCAGGAAGAGCTGTTACGCGAAGCGGAGGAGCGTAGGATCGCGGGTGCATTGCGTAAGGCTCGTCGAAGCATCAAGGAGGGCGGGCGCAGTGCGACTAGGGAGTTGGAGGGTTTGAAGGTGAGCTGGGGACTCGCCGAGGAGGAGCCCGCGGTCGCGGATCTTCTGGAACTGAATGGTTTGCCGCGTTGGGGCGCCTTCGAGGAGAGGTTCATCGTGGCGCAGAAGGACGGAAAGGTGCTTGGTGCGGTGCGTTACCGGATGGAGTCCAAGCGGCTAATTCTTGGGCTACTCGTTGTGGACCCGTGGGCGGGCGAGGAACGGCTGGCACTGGCGTTGTACCGGGGCTCAAGAGAGCTGGCGCGTGAAATAGGTGCTGGAGAGGTCATCACATCGGAGTCGCGGGCGGGTTATCCTGGCCAGGCCGGTTACCAGCGGTGGGGCCGCGGCTGGCGTCTTGATCTGACACGCAACTCCGGGGTGGTCGGCGGGCGCAGGCTATCAGGGATGTTCGGCGTGCTCGCGATGCCACTCTACCGGACGTTTCGTAGTTAGGGCGTCGTGCCGGAGGAGAACACCTCAGGGAAAGAGGGCCGGATCACGTTCACCCTTGCGGGGGCGCTCGCGGGGGCAAGAAGATGCGTGCCTATCGCGATCAGCGGTTGCGGCATCGGCCTCGTGTTCGGGACGCTGGCGGGACAGGCTGGTCTCGGTGCCGCTGAAGCCGCCCTGATGAGCGCGCTCGTATTTTCGGGGGCGGCACAGTTTGTTGTGCTTGGGCTTTGGGCGGCTCCGCTGCCGGTAGCTACCATCGTCCTCGCTACGCTCGTCGTTGGTCTCAGGCACGTGCTGATGGGCGCGGCCCTCGCGCCTGTGTTCTCGAAGTTGCCGCGTCTCAAGGCTTATGGGTCCGTGTTCGTCATGGCTGATGAGAACTGGGCGCTCACCATGGGCGAGTTCGCCAAAGGTCGCCGCGACGCCGCGTTTCTCGTCGGTGGTGGGTTATTGGATGTCCTCGCCTGGACAGGGTCCACATTCGTCGGTGGCGCTCTTGGCGGTGTGGTGGAAGATCCCTCACGCTGGGGGCTCGACTTCGCGTTCACCGCTGTGTTTCTCGCGCTCATCGCGGGGATGTGGAACGGGAAGTCCGACATCCTCCCCTGGACAGTGGCTGCTGCGGTCGCGGTCGCGGCGCACCACTGGCTGCCGGGCCAGTGGTACATCCTGCTCGGTGGTCTTGCGGGGAGCTTCGCAGGGGTGGTCCGGCGTGGCCATTGATCCAGGCACCCTGCTTGCGATCGTCTTGATGGCGCTTGCGACTTATGCCACCCGCGCGGGTGGACTCTGGCTCGCGAGCCGGTTCGACCTCTCCGAGCGAGCAGGGGCGTGGCTCGATCAGATACCGGGGGCGATCCTCGTCTCGCTCGTCGCCCCTACCGTCCTTATGGGCGGGCCCGTCGAAGTGTTGGCCGCGATCGTTGTCGTGATCGTCTCCCTTAGGACTGGTAGCCTGCTGGCCGCGATGGTGACGGGGGTAGGGACCGTTCTCGCGCTGCAGGCCCTGCAGGCGAACCTGCTATGACCTCGCACGCTCATGCGCTGCATCTACTCGTGTACCTTCCGCCTGCGCCAGAAGAACCAGACCGTTGCGGATATGAGGACTATGAGGACTGCGGCCCCGACAAAAGATGTGAAGACTTCTACTATCCTCCACCGGCCGCCGAGCGCCCACCCCAGGCCGATCAAACTCGCGTTCCAGATGCTGCATCCGAGGATCGTGTAGCCGAGGAACCGCCCGCGCACGGGCATGCGCTTCAGGCCGGCCGGCACGGAGACCAGGGCGCCGACGCCCGGGATCAAGTGTCCGACCAGGATCGCTTTTCCCCCGTGACGCTCGAATACCGCACTCGCCGTATCGAAGTCAGATACGAACAGCAGCTTCGAACGCTCGAAGGGCTCGATCACACGCCGCAAGCGCGCCTCCTTGAGCCTGTATCCGACGGAGTACAGGACGAGCGCAGCACACACCCTGGCCGCTGTCGCCGCAAGCAGCACGGGGACGAACGAGAGACGGCCGTTGCCGATCAGGAACCCGAACAGCGGCAGCGTCAGCTCCGTAGGGACCGGCAGGTACAAGCTGCCCGCCAATATCAGGACGAATACGCCAACGTACTCGAGCGAATGGACTACTTCGATGACCCACCGTACGAGATCGGTGAGCACACCACCCATCGGGCCTTATCCTCCTATCTCCTCACCAAGACAACCTAATTATGCACCATGCGATGTACCACAGGACCCCGGACACGCATCCCAGCGTGCATTCGAAACGCGCAGCAAACCCGCACGCCACGTTTCCCGAAAAGATTCGCTCCCACGATGCCGATGTCCGATTTCCGCCAGTAATCTCGCCTACCGGGTGCGACAATAGGGGCGTGCTGAAGGACTTCGAACATCGGTATCGCGCCGTACGCGGCCGCGACGTCCGCTTCGACGGATGGTTCTACGTTGCTGTTACCTCTACGGGGATCTATTGCCGGCCCAGTTGTCCTGCCGCGACTCCCAAGCGGTCCAACGTCCGCTTCTATCCTACCGCCGCTGCCGCGCAGTACGCCGGTTTCCGCGCCTGCAAGCGGTGCAGGCCCGACGCCGTGCCTGGCTCGCCGGAATGGGACACCAGGGCCGACATCGTCGCGCGGGCGATGCGGCTCATCGCTGACGGCGTCGTCGACAGGGACGGTGTT
>JAJNDJ010000238.1 GCA_021156345.1 Rubrobacteraceae bacterium
GGACCACACCTCCATGATCGAAGACAGCTGGGCCGAGATACAGGGCTACATGACCACGTTGTTCGAGTGGCAGGGCGCCGACACGCTCGCCGCCGAAGAGTTGGCGATGCTGCCGGGGATGGACGAGCTCTTCGGGCTGCTTATGGTCAGGCGCCACAACCAGGAGGAACGCTACGACGCACTGATCCTCGACGCTGCGCCTACGGGCGAGACGCTAAAGCTCCTCAGTCTTCCCGACCACATGAACTGGTACGTCGAGAAGATCTTCCCCATACAACGCCGCGCCGCGAAGCTGGTCAGGCCTTTTGCGAGCAGGGCGAGATCCCTGCCGCCGCTGCCCGAAGACAGCGTCTTCGCCGCGGGGCAGAGGTTCTACGAGGCCATCGCGAGCGTCGAGGAGATCCTGACCAACCGCGAAAGCGCGTCTGTGCGCCTGGTGCTCAACGCAGAGAAGATGGTCATAGCGGAGGCCCGCCGCGCCTACACCTACCTCAACCTCTACGATTACGGCGTGGACGCCCTCGTTGTCAACCGGCTCCTGCCCGAGACCGTGAGGGATCCCTACTTCGCACGCTGGCACGATGCGCAGGCGCGGCACATGAAGACCATCGAAGAATCATTCGAGCCCATCCCGATCCTGACCGCGCGGCTCTTCGACCGCGAGATGTTCGGCCTCGAGGCGCTCGGCGCGCTCGCCGAGGATGTCTTCGAGGACGCGGAGCCTCTGGGAGTACTGTTCAGGGGCGCCACTCACGACATAGTAAAGAACGGCGACGGCTACGACGTCATTTTCCACCTCCCGCTCGCCCAGAAGCGGAACGTGGACCTGTCGAAGAAGGGTGCCGAGTTGCTAGTAAAGGTCGGCAACTACCGAAGGAATATCCTTCTGCCGGACGCCCTCGCTCGTCTCCCGGCGGCGGGGGCGAGCTTCGAGGGAGGATCACTGAAAGTGAGGTTGAATGATGAGTGAACACACGCGACGTAGAAGCTCGCTGCTCGGCGTGATCGCTTACGTCCTCGTGCCAGGTGAGCGACGCGTACGGGCCGCCAGGCACTTCCGCAAAGCAGGCTTGGAGACGCTGAAAGGCGTAGGGGAGCTGGTGAGGCCCGAGAAGTCACAGGCTTCATCCAGTCCCACGAACAGGGAACGTATAGAGATCGAGTAGTGAAAGCTGTTTATGAGCAGGAGAGTGATGCGAGGACGGATATTGTTGCAGAGGGTAGGAGAGTTTGCCAGGAAGGAAATCACCCTGGCCCTGCCTGCTGCGCAACGGGCGGCAAGCCACGGTATGCAGGCATTCTTCAAGAAGTTCTCCGAAGAGTATGCGAACGAGCGCAAGAAACCGAAGAGTGGTGGCGACGTGCGGTCCCGGTTTGGTCATCAGGGGCGCCGGTAGTAAGATATCCTTTACAAATTCTAGTAGATACCAGCGGGAGAATTATATGGCCGAGAACGGACAATTGACAGGGACCTTCAGGGTCAAGAGCGGGATGGCCCAGATGCTCAAGGGCGGGGTCATCATGGACGTCGTGGACGCCGAGCAGGCCAGGATCGCCGAGGAAGCGGGGGCTGTAGCCGTCATGGCCCTGGAGCGGGTGCCCGCGGACATAAGGGCGGACGGAGGGGTCGCGAGGATGAGCGATCCCGAGAAGATCGTCGAGATCCAGGAGTCCGTTACCATCCCCGTGATGGCGAAGGCGCGCATCGGGCACTTCGTGGAGGCCCAGATCCTGGAAGCCCTCGAAGTCGACTATATAGACGAGTCCGAGGTCCTTACACCCGCCGACGAGAAGCACCACATAGACAAGGCAGTCTTCGATGTGCCTTTCGTGTGCGGTGCTACGAACCTGGGAGAGGCGCTGCGGCGCATCGGCGAGGGGGCTGCCATGATCCGGTCCAAGGGCGAGGCCGGAACAGGCAACGTGGTCGAGGCCGTGAGGCACATGCGCGCGATAGTGGGCGGCATCCGCCGCCTGGGAGTGCTCGAGCCGGAGGAGATGATGACTGAGGCGAAGAACCTCGGGGCTCCGTTCGAGCTCGTGCGGTGGGTCGCCGAGAACGGGCGCCTTCCTGTGGTGCTGTTCACGGCCGGTGGCATAGCCACTCCTGCCGATGCGGCCCTAATGATGCAGCTGGGGGCCGACGGCGTGTTCGTAGGGAGCGGCATATTCAAGAGCGAGGACCCTGCCCTCAGGGCACGGGCCATCGTGAAGGCTACGACACACTTCAAGGACGCGAAGGCCGTTGCCGAGGCGAGCAGGGGTCTGGGCGTGGCGATGGTCGGCAGGGAGATGGGAGAGCTTTCGGAAGGAGAGCGGCTCGCGGCCCGTGGCTGGTAACGGCGAGACGAACGGGGTGGCGCGCGGCGAAGAAGGCCCGAAGAAGGTCGGGGTGCTCGCGTTGCAGGGAGATTTCAGGGAGCACGCCGAAATCCTGCGTGGGCTTGGGGTCGAACCGGTCGAGGTGCGTGCCGTGGAGGACCTCGAAGGGCTGGCCGGGATCATCGTCCCAGGCGGAGAGTCGACGACGATAGGAAAGATGATGGTCTCCTCGGGCCTCCTCGACGGTATCAGGAGCTACTATTACAAGGGCGGCCCTGTGTGGGGCACATGCGCCGGTATGGTCCTCGCTGCGTCGGCGACTACGGGGCCGCGCCAACCACTGCTCGGCCTGATGAACGCCCTCGTCGAGCGCAATGGATTCGGGCGGCAAGTCCATTCCTTCGAGAGGGACCTCCAAGTAGAGGGCTTCGACGAGCCGTTCACCGGGGTCTTTATCAGGGCGCCGTTTTTCGAGGACGTGGGGCCAGGGGTCGAGGTGCTCTCCAGGATTGGAGATCGAGTCGTGGCGGCCAGGGGCGAGAACATACTGGTAACGGCGTTCCATCCCGAGCTTACGGACGACGTCAGGTTTCACGAGTACTTTTTGCGGGAGGTTTGTTCC
>JAJNDJ010000239.1 GCA_021156345.1 Rubrobacteraceae bacterium
AGCGAGCCCGTAAAGCTCGACCCGGCCGACTTCTCGGTCAGCATCGACAATCCCTACTGGCCGATGAGCCCGGGAACCAAGTGGGTCTACAGCGAGACGGACACGAAGGGCACGAACCAGAAGGTCGTCGTCGAGGTCACCGACGAGACGAAGATGATGGCCAACGGGATCGAGGCCCGCGTGGTACGCGACACGGTCACCGAGAACGGCGCGCCGGTCGAGATCACCGACGACTGGTACGCCCAGGACAAGGCCGGGAACGTCTGGTACCTCGGCGAGTACGTCACCAACTACGAGAACGGCAAGGTCGTCGACCACGGCGGTTCCTTCGAGGCTGGTGTCGACGGGGCGCAACCGGGGATCGCCATGCCGGCCAACCCCGACCCCGGCCTCTCCTACCGCCAGGAGTACTACAAAGGCGAAGCCGAAGACAAGGCATCGGTCATCACCATCGGTGAAGAAAAGGTCCAGGTGCCCCTCGGCTACTTCGACAAGGACGTCCTGATGACGCGAGACCTGGTACCGACGGAGCCGAAGGTCCAGGAGTTGAAGTTCTACGCCCCGAACATAGGCCCACTGTTGAGCGTGCACACGGATGGCGACGGCAGCCGTGCGGAACTGATCAGCTACTACCGCAACGATTAGCCAGCGTTGGGCATGTGTGAGTCGAGGGCCGCATTCTCCTCGACCCTCTACTCCCGATCCGTCCTCCTAGCTTCGGAAGCCTTTTTCTGCCTTCTCCGATGCCACCGTCGGGGGCAATTCATGCAACAGCGTCTCGTGGAGGTCGGTGGAAGCAAAGTTGGGAGGTTTATTGGTCATCGTGGCGGAGTCTATTTGCATCTTGGCGGGCCTGGCACCTTCATGGGAACTTGCTGGTTGGTGGGGCGGCGATCGGTGTGATCACCCGCCGAATCGTAGGGCTGAGCGCGCTTTCGCCTTGGCTGCCTCTACCTCCCGGTCCTTAGGCGGTGCAGTGGTTTCGAGGGAGGCGAGCAAATGCTCCGAGATCCTCGCGATGTCTTCGACTGCGGAGTAGAAGGCCGCCTCGTTTGTCTTGGATGGCTTGTTGAAGCCAGTTAGTTTCCTCACGTACTGCAGCGAAGCGGCCTTTATCTCCTCATCAGTTGCCGGTGGTGCGAAGTTGAAAAGTGTCTTGATGTTCCTACACATAGAACCAGGTCTCCAGACCAGGAGCCCAACCGCAGGACTCCTTTGCTATGAGTATGTCTTCCGTGCAAAAGGCGCTGAATACTAGTTTCGAGTTCACAGGTTCTCCACTTCTAATCCCTTCCGTCTTTGCTTGTTCGAGACGGCGCGACCCATCTTTCCTCCCTCTCCGTATTTGACGGCGTTCTTGTCGTCGAGCAGCACTCACGTCCTCCCTGTCCTTCGGGTTGCTGGCACCTACTCAGAGCATACGATAAGAGTTCTGAATAAGTAGTAGCAAGAGTACAGCTAGCAGATTTGCCCAGAGACACGGCTCGTCCTGCGTACTCAGGCGCCATAACACCCACCGCTCGGCACCTTCTGATGCGTGGGGTGAGGAGAGGCGCCGAAGGGAGCTGTTATAGCGACCGCGCGGCTCGTGCGACGAGTTTGCTGCTGGGGGCTGCCAAGCAACATGGCCCAAGCCGGCTTTGCAAACAAGTACCTGGCTTCTACTCTGGGGGTCGTCACGCTCTTCCCAGAGTGTCGCCGTCATTCAGCGGATTGCTTGGGCCGGCGATGAGCATCCGGGCGCAGATTGCGCGAGACGAAGAGCGCCGCGAAGGTCGCAAAGCCATTCAGTGTGTGGTTTACGACGAGTTCGTGCGAGAGTTCGGCGATGGCAACCACGAACACCAGGTCGAAGAATAGCTCGAGCCAGGAGGCGTGGCGCTCCTCCTCGGCGTCGGCGAGCGTTCGGAGGCGGGGCGGGGGTAACCAGGGTTGGGCGGATCGGGAGTCGCGGCCGAAGCGCAGCATCGACTAGGCCCCCACCGATCGGGCACGACCAAAGGGAGCGACGCTGATGACCTCTAGTCCTCTCCTGGTCGCGAGATCCGCGTGTAGCCGTGCGTTTCGCACCTCCATATGATACCTCTACTGGATTACTGATGATCACACTGAGAGGCCCGTCGTCGCTACCATCTGCCGCACTGAGGAGATGCCGGGGCGTTGGCGTGGACGGGCCGTATAATCTCGGAATGGCGCCAAGCGATGAGAACTCAGGGCATAGCACCGCAGGCAGGTGCCAGCTGTGCGGCAGGCTCCTCGGAGAGGATCGTCTCACCCGCCACCATCTCTTGCCGCGCTCTCGCTCCAGGAAGATGAAGCGCAGAAGGAAGGGTAGAAAAGAGCTCGAGCGGCGCGATCCGGGCAAGACGGTCGCCCTGTGCGGCCCCTGTCACAGAAACGTACACGTCTCTATCGGCAACAAAGACCTCGAACGAGGCTATGATTCTGTGGAGGCGCTTAGAGACCATCCCGGAGTGCGGCGGTTCACAGAGTGGGTGAAGGACAAGCCGCACGGTCGTGCCTGAGCAAAGGTCGCAGATTACTGGAATGAGGTTTCTGAGCACTATCGCTAACATGGGGATAGTATGGCCAACGCACTAGCCTTGCCGCACATCTTCGAGATCGCCTTCGACGCGCTGACCGCCGCTGTGGGAGGCCTCGTAATCCTTCTGGCGCTGCGAGTGGCGCCAGGGCTGACACTCTCCTCCCACCGGCTCGCCATACGGATCTCGATAGTCGCTGCAGTCCTGATCACAGCCGCACAAACTGCGGAGGTATTGGCGGATTTCTCTCGACTAAGCACGATAGAGGACGCCGCCGCAGACGTCGCCGAACTGATCGCCGTATGTTTTGTAGGTTTGGCCTTGCACCTGATAGGCCGGGCGGAGAAAGGGGAAATCTCCTCATTGAGGAGGGCGGCCAACG
>JAJNDJ010000240.1 GCA_021156345.1 Rubrobacteraceae bacterium
CTTCTCGGCGCCTTCCTGTTCTCCGGCGAGGATGTCTTCAAGAAGGTGAGATCCCTCTCCGGCGGCGAGAGGAACCGTCTGAGCCTGGCCGAGATCGTGGTGAGCGGTGCGAACCTGCTCCTGCTCGACGAGCCTACCAACAACCTCGACATCCCTGCCCGCGAGGCCCTGGAAGATGCACTCCTCGAGTACAGGGGCACGATGTTCTTCATCTCCCACGACCGCTACTTCCTCCGCAAGCTGGCGACCAGGGTCGTAGATCTGGAAGGCAGGAAACTCAGGAATTACCTCGGTGGCTACGACTACTACCGCTCCCACCGCCGGCTTGACGAAGGTTCGAAGGGCGGCAAGGGCCGCCAGAGCCGGCGCGTCAGGCCGGGGCAGAGCAAAGAGCAGGGCGTCCTCGCCACCCGCCTCGTCGCTGTGGAGGGTGAGATCGACGCGACCGAGCGCCGCGTGGCCCGCCTCGAAAAGGAGCTGGCCACCTCAGAGCTCTACTCCGATGGCAAACGCTCCCGCGAGATCATCACCGAACACCGCCAGCTGAAAAGTGCTCTCGACGGTCTATACACCGATTGGGGAGCGCTACTCGAAGAGGCGGAAGAAACAGGGATCTGAAGGTTTCAGGTAACCTGATGCCAGACTCTCTGGCCTCCAGAAACGCTCATACGGACCGAGGAAACATGAGATTCTACTCAGAGATTCGAGAGCCTGATGAAGGTGGGCTGCGGAAAGCCTGACGGCTGAAAACAACACAAGTCGGGACGAGAGGATTTGAACCTCCGACCTCCTCGTCCCGAACGAGGCGCGCTACCAGGCTGCGCTACGTCCCGACTGAGGCAAATATTATACCAGCCGGCTACTTGCTGTCAGCTCAGCATGTCAGCACGCGCCCTGTCGGCGCGTGTTCCAGGCGACTTGTCAGCATTTCTGCTTGTTCGTTTGTGCAGGTCCTGGCTGGCACGCTGCTACACAGCTATGAATGCTGTGTCGCGGCCGGCGTAGAGTTCGAGGGCGCTGGCTATGGCTTCGGCGACGGTTGCTGGATAGTAGGGGTCTGAGGCGAGATCCAGCTCTTGGGGGTTGGTGAGGTGCAGGGGCTCGAGGATCACGGCCGGGATGTTCGTCTCGCGCAGGATCTCGAAAGACCTGCCGAACTCTCCTATGTCGTGGGTACCTAGAGCCTGGCTGATACCCCGTTGCAGATACGCGGCGGCCATCTTGCCCCTGTGCGACTGGTAGCCGAGCCGCCCGAAGTAGAAAGAGGCTGTACCGCAGGCGGTAGTGGTCGGATGAGAAGCGTGGTGGACTGAGACTATCATCATCGCCCCCGAGGAGTTGGCGAGGAAGGCTCTGTCCACCGCCGAGACCTCTTCGTCCCCGCTCCTGGTCAAAAGGACCTCCCTGGCTGGCAGGATCTGGGCCAGCTCCTGCGCTACGGCGAGGTTCAAGTCTGCCTCGGAGAGCCCAGTCGGGCTCTCGTATCCCGTGTCCCTGCCACCGTGGGCGGCGTCCACGACTATGGCCCCGGAGAACAGGTCATCCGTAAAGTATCCTCCGCTCTTGTCAGGGAGCTGGTGGGTGCCGAGGGACTGGGCGGCGTATGTGTTCAGTACCTTGAAGACCGTGGCGTCCACCACCCCGTCGTCCTGTAGTCCAGCGTTCCTCTGGAAGTCGCGGACGGCCCTGACGGTACGGGGGTCGAACAGGCCGTTGACGGCGCCAGGGTCGAATCCGAGGTCGTCGAGCATCTGCTGGAGTTCGACGACGTCGGCGCCTCTGAAAGGCGGCTGCCTGAGATACAGCAGGCGACCTCCCGGCCTGTAGCCGGCCTCCACTATCTCGCGCCACGTGATGGGACCCACAAGACCGTCAGCGAGGAGCCCGAGGCGCTGCTGGAAGGCCCTTACGGCGAGCTCCGTCCTCTCCCTGAAAACGCCGTCTATGCCCCAGCTACCCAGGTCGAAACCGAGGGCCTGCAAGCGGGTCTGGAGGTCGACGACCTCCCGCCCCCTGTCTCCCCTACGCAGCGTACGCACGTACCCGACCGGTCTCCCCTCTTTCCTCGCTCAGACGTCGAGTCGGCCAAAGCGTGAGCGCCGGGCATCCTCGCGGGTCCCGGCGCTCCGGAGAGCCGACTCTTGCTCTTTCCTCTAGCTCTCGACTATCCCCAGGATGTCGTCTGCGTCGAGGATCATGTAGTCCTCGCCGTCGAGGCTGATCTCGGTACCCGAGTACTTGGCGAAGACGATAACGTCGTCCGCGGCAACCTCTACCGGCACGCGCTGGCCGTCGCTATCGAGCTTGCCTTCGCCAACCGCCACGACCCTGGCAGTCTGCGGCTTCTCCTTGGCCGTGTCGGGCAGTACTATTCCCGAAGCCGTGGTCTCCTCGCGCTCGACGATCTGGACGAGCGCCCGCGCTCCCAAAGGCTTGAACTGCATATTGTTGTCCTCCTCATCACTTCGGACTCTTCTACGACGCCCGCGCGACGGCCGGGCTTGACCGACTCTACGGGGCTTATGCGCCAGAGATTGTAACCGGGAGTGTTGCTCCTCGCAATTACAGGCCGAGCTGTGCCGATAGCTGGTTCTTCGGCAAGGCTCCTATGGCCTGCTGGGTAACCTGCCCCTCTTCGAAACGGGCGATGGTCGGAATGCTCGAGATGCTGTAGTTCATCGCTGCCTGGGGGTTGTCGTCCACGTTGACCTTGACGAACGCAACGTCCTCACGCGATTCGGATATCTCTTCGAGGATCGGGGATACCCTCCGGCACGGCACGCACCAAGGCGCCCAGAAATCTACTATGACCGGCCTCTCCGACCGCAGAACGTCGCTCTCGAAAGTCGCGTCCGTTACTTCGGCTACTGCCATATTCTCGGACCTCCGTAGTCTCTGGAAGTAAACTTCGCCGCACATTCTAGCACGCCAGCGCTGGCTTCTCGGAGCCCCGAAAGTACCCTAGGTCCGGCTCCCTTGGAGGCTCACTGAGGAGACCTCGACCTGCACGGAGTCGGCCAACTCTTCGGCCCTGCGCGCCTCGAAGAGGCCTGCGCCGAGGCTCTCGGCGTTGGCAGCGGCGCACCCCGCGGCGAGGCGAACGGCTTCGGCCGGCGCGAGGTTGCGGTGCAGCAGACCGGCGAGGAGTCCGGCGAGATAGGCGTCGCCGCTCCCTACCGTCGAGACGGCCTCGATCCTGGGCGCACGCGCCGAGACGGTGCCGTTCTCGGTGCTGAGGTAGGAGAGGCCCTCGGGGGAGGTGATACACGCATTCGCAGCCCCGAGCTCGACGAGCCTTGTGAGGCCGAGAGGGAAATCCCCTTCCTCGATAAAGTCGAAGCCGACGACGCTCTCGGCCTCGTGCTGGTTCGGGCTTACGAGCGAAGGGTTCGCCTTGAGCACGGCCCTGAGCACGGATGGCGGCGAGTCCACCACCGTGTAGATTCCACGCTCTCTGGCACGCCGCACGAGGCCAACGAGGAAGCTCTCGTCCAGGTTCGGCGGGACGCTGCCGGCGAAGACGACGGCCGTTGCGTACTCCATCAGGTATTCCAGGCGCCTGGAGAACTCCCTGGTCTCGGCGGGGGTTACCTCGGGGCCGTACTCGTTGATCTCGGTCTGCGTCCCCGCCATGGGGTCGATGATGGCCGTCGAGGTGCGGGAGTATCCCTCTATCTCGACGAGGTCGAAC
>JAJNDJ010000241.1 GCA_021156345.1 Rubrobacteraceae bacterium
CCCACAGGGCCACAGAAGTACAGCCCCCGCCCATTCTCCTGATTGGCTTTCCAGTCCATGATGTAGTCCATGACCTTGGCGAAAGCCTTCTGGGTATTCTTGCTGAATCCGGGATCGAAGTTGTCGAGCGCGTAGCCCTTCATACGCTTGCTGAGGCCGCTACGGTCCCTGAGGGTCGCGACCCGCGCGTCGCGGCGCATCAACTCCCACTCGCGCCGCTCGTTCTTCTTCTCGCACTCTGGTGTGCACGGATGGTAGTACCACTCGCCGGGCTTGCCGTACTTCTTCTGGAGGGCCGGCGGGAACTCGTCCCACTCGGCCTGGAGTTCGCGTCCGCAGTGGGGGCAGATCTTATCGTCGAGCCTCAGTACCTCGGCCCCTGCTTCGCGCTTATTCCGTTTCCCCGAAGAGCCACTCATAGCCTTCCCGGCGTCTGGCAGCAGACTGTCTATCCGGTCCACCACTCACCCCCTTTCTGGCCTCACCTATCCTCAAGGCGCCGCCCCTCACGGCCCCGCTCTGCTCGACGAGCCTGAGCTTGCGGTCCTGCTCGAAGCGCTCCACGTCCCCGACTGTCTTCACGCCCCGCTCGACCCATCGCTCCAGGATGCTCCGCACGTAGCCGACCCTGCGCGCGTCGCGCTCGCTGGCTATCTTCAAAGCCTCCCTCACCGCGTCGGGCGTAAGCCCGTCCCGCCCGCAGTAACCGTTCAAGAACTCGAGGATGTGCGGCGCTGGCAATGTCCCCATAAAACGGAAGTAATCGTCGGCCGAGACCCCCTCGGGCTCGGCCCTTATCACCTCGACGTCGCGGTCGGGAAGCTCGTCTTCGCGGGGCCGCTCGTTCGTCTCTGCCGAAGGCGGATGCTCGGCAACCTCCAGCCAGCCGTCCCTACGGACGACGAAGCGGGCTTCGATCAGGGCCTCCAGAGATGCCTCGACGCCCTCCGGCGTGGACCGCAAGAGCTCGGCCAGCTCTTCGATCTCGGGAGCTTCGTTCCCGAGATCGGGGAGGATACGGAGCAGCTCGTAGAGTGCGACGGCCTCGGCCCCGAGGTGTGGCATCCAGCGGACGTAGAGACGGGCGCGGCCTCCCCGCGCCCTCTTCTCCCCCGGAGGTGTAAGCCGAACTCTCTCCATCTGCAGCCAGTATAGCGGCCAGGGGCTACGCTCTCTACATCTGATTGGCAGCACTTCAGCATTTCACCTTGTAGCGTGTGCAACCCCTGGCTGGCATGCTGACAAGGCGGCGCAGCCGCCGTGCTGACTAGCTTACAAGGCCCTGGCTGGCGGCGAGCCCGAAGAGGATGGCGGCGGCGCAGAGGAAGACCGTCGCGGTAGCGAGTTTTCTTGAGCCGAGGAAGTAGCCAAGGACCCCGAAGGCCACGCCGAGCACGCCGGCGGAGATGTGCGCGCCCCCGCCAAGGAACGAGGCGAAGACCGTACCTACTGCGAGAAGTACGCCGATGGCGCAGGAGATCCAACCTCCGACCAGCGTGGCGCGTCCCTCTGGTACTGGATCACTGCCCGCTTCGGGTATCCGTGTGTCCGTGTTTTCGCCCAGAATCCGCTCCCGTCGGGTGATCTATGGGCACGATAGAGCGTACCCGGTTTGGGGACTAGTATAATCCCCAACCTGTGAGGTTCGAGCGCGCACTCCCTGGCACAAACGAGGTCTTCCTCCAGGATGGAACTCTGCGTCGGATCTACGAGCCGGTCTTCGACGAGCTGGGACGCACAGGTACCGAGAGGTGGGAAGGGAAGCTGCGCGAGGCGCACGGTCTCCTGCTCGACGAGCAGCACGCGTTCGGCATAAAGGAGGGCGACAAGACCCATCCTACGGACTGGATCCCACGCATCGTCCCGGCCTCGGACTGGGAACGTCTCGAGGCCGGTCTGACCCAGCGCCTGCGCGCCATCAACTTGTTCCTGAGCCGCCTCGAAGCCGGCAAGGAGGAGGTCGTCCCAAGGGAGGTCGTCGAGAGCAGCATCCTCTACGACACGGGCTGGAAGGACCGTTTCGGTCCAGTACCCGTGCGCCAGATAGCGTTCGATGTCGTCGCCGTAGAAGGCAGGCAAGGCTGGGAGTACCTGGTCATCGAGGAGAATGCCAAGATGCCGGTCGGCCTCGCCGCGATGACCCGCAGGCGCAGGATGAGCGGGGAGGTCTTCTTCCCCGGTTCTATGGCCAAGCTCCCCGTCCTGCCTCTCGACGGCTGGCTCGGACGCCTGGGCAACGCTTTGCGGGCCGCCTCCCCCAAAGGCCCGGATGCGACGCTGGCCGTCGTAAGCAGTGGTCCTGACGACCAGTTCTACCTCGACCACCACATCTACGCCAAAGAGATGGACGCCATCCTCGCCGAAACAAGAGATCTGGAAGTGGACAGGGATGGATACCTCATCTACAGGCCCACAGGACGCAGGGTGGATGTGATCTACGAGCGCGTCGACGAGGATACGCTCTATGCCGAGGTGCCAGGCCTGCTCGAGTCTCACATCGAGGGCAAAGTACACGTGCTCTTCGCCCCCAATTCGGAGATAATAGACGACAAGGGCGTCGGCGCCTTCGTCCCCGAGATGGTGCGCCGCTACCTCGGAGAGGAGCCTCTCATACAGAACGCCAGGACCTGGTCGCTGGCCGTAGAGGAGGACCGCCGCTACGTCATGGATCACTTCGATGAACTGGTCGTAAAGAGCAGGGGGGGCTACGGAGGCAAGGAGGTCATGATCGGACCAGAAGAGCCGAGTGAGTCGGTCGAGAAGTTCCGCAAGCAGGTCGAAGATAATCCTGTGGAGTACGTGGCCCAGGAGACGATAGACTTCTCCACCCACGTCCTCTGCGAGACAGAGGGGGCAGATTTCCTCCTTCGCGACTCCTATGCGGACTACCGCGTGCTCGTCCCAGACCCGAACGTCGTCGAGGCTGTCCCTGGTTCGTTGAGCCGGGTGGCCACTCCGGGCAAGCACGTCGTCAACATCTCTAGTGGAGGCAAGATGAAAGATACCTGGGTGCTCGAACCATGAACTACGGAGACCTCATCAGGGACGCGTACAGGATCACGCTCCACAACCGCTTCCTGTGGTTCTTCGGCTTCTTCGCCGGCGGCACGGGCACCAACTTCGTGGGCAACGTCCCTTCTGGGGGTGGCAACTTCAACTTCGATGACTTCCAGCGCTCGGACGCCGGGCTCACGGCCCAGGTAGGGCAGGGACTTAGCGAGACGGTCCTGATCCTTGGTATAGTCGTGGTGGTGCTACTTATCGCGCTGTTCTTCATCATCCTGGCGATAATCTCCCAGGGGGCGCTAGCCGATAGCGTCGCCGCCATGGACAGGGGCGAGGGACGCCGGTTCGGGTCCGCCTTCTCGTCCGGGACGGGTAACTTCTGGCGCGTGCTCGGCTACTACGTCGTGTTCTTCCTGATTGCGCTCGGGCTCCTCATGGTGATCGCTATTCCCGTGGCGCTTTTGATCGGGGGCACGTTCGCGGCCACCCAGTCCACGGGGGCCCGGATCTCCGTGGCGGTAGTGGTGGGGATTCTGGCCGTCCTCTTGCTCATCGTCATCTTTATCCCCCTCTCCATAATCGGCCAGTACGCCCTGCGGGACATCGTGGTGCGCAGGGAGCGCGTCCTCGGCTCCGTCGGGAGCGGCTACGGTCTCTCTGCTGTTACTGATCGTCGGCCTCATCCTGGCGCTACCGGCGATCGGGCTGGCCGTCGCCGGCTACACCACGGCCGCCATCATCGCCGCCGTGATAGCGGGCCTGATACTCCTCCCCATCCTGCTCGTGGCCACGGGCGCCATTGGCACCTTCTCCCACGCCTACTGGACGCTCGCTTACCTGCGACTGACGACCGAGGCAACCCCGCGCGTCGTGTGAGCGTAGAATCCTGAAATGCTATTTCAATACTTCGCCCTCACCCGTACGGCCGCCTCGTCGATCTCACGCTCTTCTTCGGCCTGGAGCAACCTGTTCAGGGACTCGACCGCGACCTCGAGCTGGTAGCGGCGGGGCTCGGTGGTGGTGAAGTATCTCTGCAGGAGGTTGCCAACGGCTATAGAAGGGCGGGTCATGCCGAAGACGAACCAGGCTTCGGAGATGAGGATGAACTGAACGATAGCGTAACCCCACCACGCTATCAGCGGGTCGAGGAGGGCCGCGAGGATTATGTAGAGCAGGATGTTCGTCCCGCATCGGGGGTGGATGCGGCTGCTGTTTCTGGCGTTCTGGAGCGTCACCTCACCATACGTCTCGTAGGCGGCGACGGCTTTGTGTTCGGCCCCGTGGTAGCGGCCGATGGGGGTG
>JAJNDJ010000010.1 GCA_021156345.1 Rubrobacteraceae bacterium
CCCGGTCCCACGAACCTGAACCGGCTCCCGAAGGTGGAAGGAGGCTCGGTCCTGCCCTCGCGCTCATTAGCTACGTCCGCCATCTTCGCCCTTCCTCCATGCTCGTTATCGAGATATCCCCTGGCACATTAGACACTAATCGCTGTCAGAGCACAATAGCGCTGGCGGGACCGTTGTCGCGATCGACCCCGCCTCGGTCGACGCCGATTACGACAGCGGCGCTGCCCTTCACCATTCAGCTCGGCGTCGAAGGGGTCATGACCTTGCGGCTGAACGCGTAGAGGCGAGCGTAGGTGAAAAACACAGACCGGACCTGATCCCCGTGGCACATCAGCCAGAAGCACGGGACGGAACTACGAAAATGCGCTCCGCTCGAGTATAAGATGGGTAAACAGTGCCCTTCGTGAGCATGTTGGCTGTGGTGATACTCTTGGTTGGCTGCAGCCAAGCCGCGCCATCTGTCGAGAAGCAGCACAAGAGAGAACCTCCAGAGCGGATAGAGAAGGTCCCGCTAAAAGGATCATCTACCGACCTACCCGCCTACGACATAACCTTGGAGCAAGACTGCGCCGAGAGCGGCGTCGTGGGCAAATGCTACGGTGTCTCCACTGATGCCACCTCAAGAGAGGAGTTGGAAGTCATCACCGCCGACCTCTGGCTCGGTAGCCCTGGGTACCTGGCCGTCCTGGTGACGTTCTACTCCAAAAAGCCGACCGCAGAGCTCAGCGCCGCGGGGACGCTCCTTGGCGGGCGACAGCTGACGGTCGTTACGGTGGACATGCCGCTCTCCACCGCGCCGATAACCGGGCGCCGCACGGCCGACGCCGCCATCTCTAAGGCTTACGGGGGCAGGGGCGCCGCGGTCCACTCGCCCAGCTCCGAACGACCAGGTGCCATCAGCGACCAGCTCACCAGGGATTTCGCCGCAATGGGGTTCCCCCTGGCGACCGGCGACACGCCCGTCGGCACGCCCCACCGCCTGGTGGAGGTCTACCCCCATCCGGCCCTGATGACCCTGACCGGGGCAGGCGGTAGCCTGCCCTACAAGGTAAGCAGGAGCCGGAGGTACTGGCCGAAGAGCTCCCCTGCAGAACGCAGGGCTAAGCTGTTAACCCAGTTTGCGCAGATAGCCTCGGCGCTAAAGGGCGAGATCCGCGACATCCCCATCGAGCTACCCGACCCTGACATCACGATTTCCACCTCGGGACTGAAGCGCTACGAGGACTCGCTGGATGCCCTCGTCTGCGCCTGGGTAGGCGCCAAGTACCTCCTAGGAGAGGCGGTGCCGTACAGCGACTGCTCCGCCGCCATCTGGGTACCATAGCCGAGCGGGGATCTTCTCCGAGACAACTATACCTACGTGACTCGACTAATATCTGTTTGATAGCAACAAGAATCTGGATGCGGTCGAGCACCGTTGGCGAAAGCCACCTTCGTTGCACACTTTCTCAGAAGCTTAACGTCTATGCATCTCTACTACTCTGAGTTGAAGGCAAACTCTCGGAGAGCCGACGAGCGGACTCGAACCGCTTACCCCTGCTCCAGCTACGAGTTTGCTTGCGTACATACTAGCCCGTACTACAGCCTTTCTCGAAAAGGGTGAACCTCTCCGAGAGAGGAGCCCTCAGCATTCAGTCAGTACAAAGGCTTAGGACCCTGCGCGTCTCAACTAGGGGGACCATTCTCTTCGAAAACTGCTCTAGTGCGTCCGGAAATTGTGCTTGTTTATGCGGGTTTCGGTGGATCGGGGGCGTAGGTTTGTCCATTCTGTACTGGTGCGTACTAGCTCGGTTGCAGTATGGGTTGCAGTACATGCGTGGTCGGGATGAGGTTATGCGCCAGTGGAGCATTCACGGTCCCGTATATCGATCCAAGACCCAACATGTAGGGGTCTGTCGTGGAGTGTAGAGGCGCTTAGGATCGAGCATTACGGTTTTGAGGTGATGTTCTAAGCACGACGATGCTGTATGCAGACTTCCCAGAATTTACCTTCTACGAGGTTGGATGCATAGGTCGGCGCCTGGGCTGGTTCATCAGTAGGGTTGCTGGCAGCACTATCGGGTTCGTTGCTGCGCTGATCCCGATTCGGACCCGAGCTCGGCGATTACGGTCGCGCTTCCTTCTGCGGCGGTGTCGCCTGTGAGGCCGCCTCCACGGCTTCCTCGACGGTCGCGAAGATTCGACCCTCGCCGGCGCCGTCGTCCGGGCGAGAGCGCCTGAGCACGTCGCGAACCTGCCCGACGTCCCGCGCGAGGAACATGGCGATGCCCCGGCCGGAGAGAGCGTCCCTAAGCTCGTCGAGCATCCGGGAGGCGGTAACGTCCACGAAAGGCACCGTCTGGGCGTCGAGGACGACAGCGTGGACGCCCTCCTCGGAGGTATGCCGCTCGACCGCTTCTCGAACGTGGTCGGCGTTGGCGAAAAACAGCCCGCTCTCCACCCGCAGCACGACCACACCGGGCATCTGCTCGTTCTCAGGGTGCCGGGCGACGTCTCCCCAGTGGCGCCTGGCGCCCGGGACGCGTCCGAGGACGGCGACGTTCGGTCGGGAAGCCCGGTAGAGGAGCAGGAGCAAGGAGACGGCGATCCCGATGAACAGGCCTGGCAGCGTGTCGAAGACGAGGACGCCGAAGAGCGCCGCCAGCGCGGCGATGAAGTCGGGGCGCGCCGCAGGTCCATAGATGCTCCCGAGCCTCCGCGTCCACACCCGGTAGAAGCCGACGAGCGAAGGTATGTCTACCAGTTCGATCAGGGCTGCTATCACGATGGCGCCTAGGGTCGCCTCTGGGAGGCTCTCGAAGAGACCCGTGAGGAAGAGCAGGGTCACGATGGTCAGCACGGCCGCGACCAGCCCGGAGAGTTCCGTCTTCGCCCCGGCGCCGCCGTTAACCGCGGTCTTGGAGAGGCTGCCGTTGACAACCATGCCGCCCGAGAAACCGGCCCCGAAGTTCGCCGCGCCTAGACCAAGCAATTCCCGGTTGGCGTCCACCTCGTAGTGATTTTTGGCAGCGTAAGTTTTCGCCGCGCCGAGACCTTCAGCGAAGCCTACCAGGGCGATACCGACGGCTGACGGCACGAGGCCAAGGTAGTCCCTTAACGTGACGTCGGGGAGGCCAAGCGTAGGCAGGCCACCTTGGATCGTACCCACGATCTCCACGCCCTTGCGGTCCATGCCGAAGAGCAAGACGACGAGGATGCCGAAGACGACCGCCACCAGGGAGCCCGGCACGACGGGCGCCACGCGCTTGAGCACCACCGCGATGGCCAGCGAGGAGAGCCCGACGAGCAGCGTCCATCCGTTGGTGCCGCCGAGCCCGATGACAAAGTCCCAGAGTTTCTCGAAGAAGTTACCATCCGCGCCCTCGATCCCGAAGAGTTTCGGTAGCTGGCCGACTATGATCGTGAGGGCAAGTCCGACTATGAAGCCTTTGAGCACCGGCTCGGAGATAAAGCCCGCCAGAAAGCCCAATCGGAGGAGTCCCGCAACTGCAGCCACGATGCCCGTCGTGAGCGCGAGCGCGACGGTGAGCGCGGCGAAGTCATTGGAACCTCTGGTGGCGAACTCGGCCACCGCCGCAGCCGATAGCGCGGCCGTCGCCGCCATCGGGCCCGTTACCAGGTGCTTGGAGCTACCAAGCGCAGCGTAGAGGATGAGTGCGGCGGGCGCGGCGTAGAGGCCGACTACGGGCGAGACACCGGCGATCGTAGCGTAGGCAAGCGCCTCTGGCACGAGCACGGCCCAGACCGTGAGGCCAGCGATTGCGTCTCCGCGGAACCACGCGGCTCGGTAGCCCCGCAACGAGGAAAATAACCGGCCCCTCAATCCCACCATGACAGAGCTGAGACACCCTTTGAGGTGAACAGCGGTTCGAAGACGGTCAGGTTGACCGGATGCTTGCGTGTAATGAGCCTGCTAGGGCAGCGAGCGGTACCACCGCCGCCACACGAAGAGGCCGAAGCAACAACCGATCCCCGGTCGATACGGCCAGAGATCCGCATCGGCTTCCCGGGACCCATGCTCACGGCTCGATTATCGGGAACCAGAATTCAAACGAATCGAGCAGAGCGACCAGTTTCTCAAGCGGCGCAGAATCCGGCTCGACCGCGATCTCTCCCGAGCTGACCTCATCCGCGAGCGTCTTTTCGCCCAAGATCACCCGGTCGAGCGCGCTGCGGGTGAGCGTGACGGTCGCATCCGCGTCCTCTGTGGTATGCCCCAGCAGGTGATTCAACGCCCCGTTCGCGAGCTCCAGCACCGCCCGGTCTCCCGTGTCGGTAAACTCGAAGTTGAGAGTGATCCGCGTCCCGCTCGCCTTCGGCCCGTTCAGTCGCACGCCGAGATAGTTGAAGAAGAGATCGAGGCTCATCGCCCTGACGCTATCCGGGCTCACCGTGCTCGGCGCTGGGAGCTTGACCACACCCTCGCGTAACTCTTTCGCACCCGTCAGATAGAAGTTACGCCAGGGACCAGATTCTGACTGGTAGCCCATCTGCTCAAGGGCGTCGGCCTGCAATCCGCGAGCCTCCGCATTGCCCGGATCGGAGAACACGACATGATTTACGACCTCGGCGACCCAACGGTATTCGCCGCGTTCGTAGGCGGAGCGCACCTTCTCCAAGGTTGCTTCGGCGCCGCCCATGAACTCGACGTAGCGCTTGGCCACCTCCTCGGGAGGAAGGGTGTGAAGGTTCGCCGGGTTGCCATCGAACCAGCCCAGGTACTTGACGTAGGTCGCCCTCACATTGTGGTTGACCGTCTCGTAGTAGCCGCGCAGCGCCCAGTGGTGGGCGAGCTCATCGGGGAGCTCGACCATCTCGGCGATCTCCACGGGGGTGTGGCCGTGGTTGGCCAGTCGTAGGGTCTGGTCGTTGATGTAGCGGTACGCGTCCCGTCCTTTTCGCAGCAATTCGAGGACGCGGTCGGTGCCCCACACGGGCCAGTGGTGCATGCCGTACATCACTTCGGTCTTGTGCCCCCACCTGTCGATGGTCTCGTTGAGGTAACGAGACCACGCCTGCGGATCTCGAATAGCCGCACCGCGCAGGGTGTAGGTGTTGTGCAGCGTGTGGCAGCAGTTCTCGGCCGCCGTCAGCGCGCCGAGCTCCTCGATGAACCAGTGCATCTCGGCAGGCGCCTCCGTGTCTGGCGCGAGCAGGAACTCGAAGGTAAGGCCGTCGATCGTCATCCTCTGCCCGGTCTCGGTGATCTCATCGGTAGGCGGTATGAGGGTGATAGTTCCGACCGAAGTCGTCATGCCCAACCCGGCGCCGACCTGACCTTTGGGATCGGGCGGAATCAAATTACCGTACATGTACGTAGCCCGCCGGCTCATCGCATTGCCCGCCAGCACGTTCTCTGCGACGGCCGCCTCCAGGAAACCGGCAGGTGCGACGATCTTTACCTTGCCGGCGGCGACGTCATCTTCGGAGACGACCCCCTTCACGCCGCCGAAGTGGTCGACGTGGCTGTGCGAATGGATGACGGCCACCACAGGCTTGCGAGGACGGTGGGCAAAGTACAGTTCGAGTGCCCAGCGTGCGGCCTCGGTCGTGATGAGCGGATCGAAGACGATCAGCCCCGTGTCGCCCTCCACGATCGTGAGGTTGGAGAGATCGGCGTTGCGAACCTGGTAGAGGCGGTCGGTGACCTTGAAGAGCCCACCCTTGAGCACGAGTTGCGACTGCCGCCACAGGCTAGGGTTCACGGTGTCTGGTGCCGGGGAGTCCTCTTCGATGAACGAGAATTTCTGTGTGTTCCAGACGTCGCTTCCGTCCTCGCCTCTGATGACGCCACCATCAGGAAGGGGCGCGATGAATCCGCGTTCGGCATCCTCGAAGTCCCTACGATCCTCGAACGGTAGCTCCTCGAGCAGCTTATCGTTTACATCCTTCGTCGCCTTCGTTGCGTCCTTGCGCTCCGTCATCCCGTGTCTCCTTCCGCGCGGGGCTGCTCACCGCCGTCGTTTGCCATCAATGTGCCCTTACGTCGATGCCGCCGCCGTGATATCCCCCACTCGTTTACAGTTGAAGTATGAAGCAGACGGTTGTCTGGTCCCATCCCTACAGACCGTCGATGAATCCCTCTCCGGCGGGCTGCGATTTCCCAGGTATTTGCGATGTTGCGAGTTGCAACCGCTTGCTACACAATGGTGCTATGAATGCTGCGTAATCGCCGCTTTCGACACCTGAAGGCTCACGCCGTTGTGGGGTGCTTGGAGCCGCGCTCGACGGGTCGCTTGCTACCGCTCCCGAGAAGTCGGCCTTTCGGAAGTCCGGTGTACGGAGGTCGCCCCTTACTACTACCCTTGGTCGAACGCCTCGCGCAACTTCTTCTCCCGCTCCGCGGGCATGTCGGTAGAGATGATCTCGAAGTCGTCGTAGTGTTTTAGCTCGTCTATCACCTCGTCGAGCTTCGCCTCGCTGGTGAGCGCGAACAGAGCCGAAGTGCCCTCCGTGACCTTCTCACTCACCCGCTTGATGAACTCTTCGTCGATGCCTTCGTCTTCCAACGAACTCCATAGCAGAGCGGTCGTACCCGCCGCGATCGCCGCGCCGAGGAAAGGCACGAAGAAGATAAGCCCGAACAAGAAGCCCCAGAACGCGCCGCCTAGGGCCATCTGGCCCACGCCTTGCTTGGGCATAAGGGGCTTCTTGTTGCCCTTAGGCCAGCTGACGACCGCGGCATCCTCCAGGGTGATCATCTGCCGCCCGTGCATGTCCTGTAGGGCTGCCATGACCCGCTCTGCTCCGGCCGGGTCGTCGAACTTCACTACCGTTAGTGTGGCCATCTCACCTCTCCCGTTGCCGACGCTCTTCTAAGACGTTCGCTCAGTCTAGGGCACAGCAGGGCATCTATCTCCGCCCAGCAGCAGTTTTCCCCTAGGGGATTTTTGTGCCCGGGCCTCGGAGAACTCCGTCAATGCGAAGATCGCGGAACTCGGCATCTAGGCACTTGGACGAAGCTTTTTCGACGTTGCCGCACCCACCGAAACGCGGGTACATCGATCAGACGGTCAATGCCAGAGGATCTACTGCTGACGTACTGCTGACAAAGCCCCCGACGTGAACATCGGGGAATTTCTGTTTTTGTGCGTGTTGCAGGTAAAATAGGGAGCCGACGAGCGGACTCGAACCGCTGACCTGCTCATTACGAGTGAGCTATTTAATCGCCGAAGATACACTCCCGCGCCGCCCCTCCTTCCCCTAAGTTCGAGTTACTTCTACTCGCCGGTTGCCGCCCTCTGTGAGCATGGCGCGGAATCGAAGGATGGAAGAACTTCTATCCTGGAGCGCACGTCCTCGGTCAACGCTCCAACGCGTTAATTTCGCCGGTCGGAGGGTATACCGACGTATGTACCAGAGCGGCGAGCCCGGCGTCCAAGGGAGCGCGGTTCATTATCGGGAAGGAGGGTCAGCCGATGGCCGAGATGGGATACGTGCTCTCCAGCGAGGAGATGACACCAAACGAAATGGTCCGGAACGCCCGCCGGGCGGAGGAAGCGGGCTTCACCACAGCCTGGATCTCGGACCACTACCACCCCTGGATCGACGCGCAGGGCGAGAGCCCATTCGTGTGGAGCGTGATTGGTGGTATCGCCACCGCCACCGAAGGTATACGTCTCGGCACCGGCGTCACCGCTCCCATTATCCGCATCCACCCAGCGATAATCGCCCAGGCTACGGCGACTTCGACTGCGATGATGGAGGGTCGCTTCTGGTTCGGGATCGGCAGCGGCGAGAACCTCAACGAGCACATACTCGGGGACCACTGGCCCCCGACAGACGTGAGGTTGGAGATGATGGAAGAGGCGGTGCAGGTGATACGGCTGCTGTGGGAGGGCACCAACAAGCGGCACTACGGTAAGCACTACGCCGTGGAGAACGCCCGCCTCTACACGCTGCCGGAGGAGCCGCCGCCCATCTACGTCTCGGCCTTCGGTCCCAAGGCGATCGAGGTCGCAGCCCGGATCGGGGATGGCTACGTAGGCACCGCCCCGGAGCCGGATCTCCTCAACCACTTTATCGAGAAGGCCGGCGAGGATAAACCACGCCTCGGGGAGATGAAGGTCTGCTGGAACGAGGACGAATCCGAGGCCCGGCGCATGGTTCACAGGCTGTGGCCGAACATAGGCCTGCCGGGTGAGCTCTCCCAGGAGCTCGCCACTCCCAAACACTTCGAACAGGCCGCCTCCCTAGTCACCGAGGAAATGGTGGCGGATACGCCCCCCACGGGTCCGGATCCCGAGCCCTACCTGGAGTCGATACGCCAGTACGAAGAGGCTGGATACACCGAGATCTACATGCACCAGATCGGTCCGGACCAGGAGGGCTTCTTCCGGTTCTTCGAGAAGGAGATCCTACCTGAGCTCCGCTGATCCGGCGCTCCGTAAAGATCAGGGGTATCTGGACCCCGGTGGGAGCTCTGAGGGTCGACGCACGCGCCTCGGGGATCGCCCACCCGAGGGACGTCCCCCGGTAGTACTGGTGCACGGGCTGGTCGCCTCTAGCCGCTACATGGTCCCCACTCACAAGAGGCTGGTCGCCTACTATCGGGTCTATGCACCCGACCTGCCCGTCTTCGGCGAGAGCGAGAAGCCCCGTCGCGTCCTGGACGTGACCGGGCTCTGCGACTCCCTCGCCGCCTGGATAAGGGAAATCGGGCTGGAGCGCGCGGCGCTCGTCGGCATCTCCTTCGGGTGCCAGATCATAGCCGACCTGGCGGTGCGCCATCCCGAACGTGTCGAGCGGGCCGTGCTGCAGGGCCCCGCAATGAATCCCGAGCGAGGACCGTTCTGGGACAGGTGCGGCGATTCGTGCTCGACGTGCCCCACGAACCCCTCTCCCTCCTTACAATCGAACTCCTCGACTTCCTCTCGGCAGGGGTGCAGTGTTGGTTACCTGCGGTCTCTACACTGTTGGGCGATTAAGGTAAAGACCGGAACTGAGGCGTGCCGACCCTTTGCTGACCCTAGTCCTCCTCTAGGAGAATCTGACCCAGGTTGAGGATGGTCGGCGCCCATAGTCCAACAAAGATCGCCGACTCGCGTCTGCCCGTAGCGTATAGCGCAAGCGAGATCAGTATAGAGACGAGCGTCCCTCCGACGTAGATTCCCTTGCCACCGTTCACGATCTACCTCCTCAGATTGTGGGTTCGTTGGTAGTCTACCCGGTGGCTGAACGTGTCAATCGGGGGGGTGTTGCTGCCAAGCCTACGCGAAGAACGAAGTTCGCAGAAAGCCCCTTCCACGCGCTCGGGTGAATGGAGCAACGGGTGCGCGGAGCTCCTTCATTAGCCTGGCTAGCCGTCACTTGGCTCTAAGCCGCCTAGTCCAGTAAGCTCCTTGGCTGTAACGACCTAAAAGGTTTAGAGTGTTGCATCGTGAGTGCCAGGCACATCTCAGAGCAACGGGCGCGCCGTGCGAGGATCGGGGCGGCTGCTTGCTTCCTGCTCACAGGAGTCATTTCCGCGAGCTGGGCCTCACGCGTACCTGCCATCAAGGACGGCCTTGGCCTGAGCGATGGACAGTTCGCGATCGCCCTCCTCGGCTTGGAAGCTGGCGCCGTTCTCGGCCTCCAGCTAGGCGGTCTAGTGGTGCCTCGCACGGGGAGTCGGAGGGCCCTTAGCGCCTCGCTGCTCGCGTTCTCTTGTTTGCTGTTGGGTCCGGCCTTCGCTCCGAGCCTGCTCGTGCTGGCCGCTAGCCTTTTCGCATTCGCCGCCCTAAATAGCGTCGTTGATGTTGCCATGAACGCCCAGGGGGTGGCCGTACAACGGTTCATGGGTCGCCCTGTCCTCTCCGGGCTGCACGCGATGCATAGCTTAGGCGGCGTCCTCGGTGCGGGAACGGGCGCTCTTGCCGCGCGCCTCGGCGCCACACCGCCGCCACACTTTCTAGCCTGTGCCATGGTTGCCGTGGTGGTGGGCCTCGCCGCCTGGTCCCTGCTCTTGCCCTCTCGGGTCGACGCAAAGGAGGAACAGTCGGAAGACGGAGCAGCGAACACGAGTGGCTTGAGGCGATGGTTTAGCGGCTGGTCGGTTTCCATAGCCTTGCTGGGGGCTTTGGCCTTCTGCTTTACGCTAGCCGAGGGCGCTGGCCTGAACTGGTCTGCCGTGTACGTCGCGGATGCTCTGGGAGGGACCGAGGCCTTAGGCGCGATCGGGCTTGGCGTCTTTTTGGGGGCGGTGACACTCGGGCGCTTGGTTGGCGACAGACTCGTCTCCCGCCTCGGACCCGTCGGCGTGTTCCGGGCGGGGGCCGTCATGGCCGGCGTAGGCTTCGGCGGCGCACTGCTGATCGACGCCCCGGTGGCCGGGCTGGCTGGACTGGCGCTTCTCGGGGCGGGGATCGCCAACGCGCTGCCGCTCGCCATCGCCGCGGGTGGCAACACCCCCGGCCAGACACCGGCCACGGCCGCCGCGCGCGTCTCGACGCTCGGTTACCTGGGATCCTTCGTTGGTCCCGTGCTCGTCGGGGGCCTGGCGAGTGTTTCCAGCCTACCCGTGGCGTTGGGGCTGCCTGCCCTCTTCGTCCTAGCAGCGGCCTTAGGGGCGGGAGCGGTTCGGCGAGCAGGATAAAATGTACCCGTGGCAACTGATAGAGACGACAGACGCTTGGTAGCTCCGGGGGACCTGGAACTCATCCGCGACTTCATAAACACTCTGGACGTTCTGCCGGACACTGACAAGATCGGCGATCCTGCTAGCCTCGCCTCCTGGCTAGCCGAGCACCGCCTTGTGCCTACCCAGCC
>JAJNDJ010000242.1 GCA_021156345.1 Rubrobacteraceae bacterium
AACGCCATGTAGTCGGCCACGTTCAGCCAGGTGGCGGTGCGCGAGTAGGCGTCGGGCTCGTTCTCCTTGAGCCACAGCAGCTTGCACAGGCCGAAGATGGGTTGCAACGAGAGCCCCGTCAAGCCGAAGAGATGGTCCTGTCCGACGACGCGGCCCAACCGCTCGGCCTGCGGTCCCGCCCTGGCGTCGAACCAGGCGATGATATCCTGGGTGGGCTCGCCGCTGGAGTCGAGTGGCACGGCCGCCTCACCCATGCTGGCGACGGCTATGCTCGCCACGCGTCCGGGGTCGTCGAGCTTCTCCGTGACCTGGCGCAAGGTCGCCGCAAAGGAGTTCCACAGCTCATTGGGGTCGTAGTGGGCCCTGCCTGGTTTTGGGAAGTGGGTCGGGGTCGGCGAGCTTGCCCCCTCTAGTGCCCTACCGGTCCTGTCGAAGGCCACGACCTTGATGTTCGTCGTGCCGACGTCGGCCCCGATCAGGATCGGTTCCGCGCTCATCGGGTGATAGAGCCTTTCGAGATCAGGTAGCCCGATGCCATCTTGCCCCAGCCCCTCTACGCACTATGCGAGATCTGATCCGGCGAGCGCCTCGGCGACGGCGCGGTAGGTCTCCAGTTCCACGGGGATACCTACGAACGCCATAAGTACGACCCCGGCGGCCCCGAGGAGGAGGGCGTCTTCGACGGAATGGAGAAGGCTCCACTCTGTGTAGGCGAGCCAGTCCTCGCGGTAGAGGCTCGGGCCGCCGTCCAGGCGGATAATGGTGGGGATGCGGCCTGCGAGTTGCTCTCGGTAGCGCTTCGCCACGCCGAAAGTCGTCATAACGGCATCGGCCCCGCCATCTACGGAGGCCTCGATCAGGGCCCCAGGCTCCTCGAGCCCCTCGATGGCCCCGTGGGTGCGCGCGTGGTCCATCGCTACGATCAACGCCCTGCCGTCGGAAGCCAGTATCGGTGCGTTCCTCACCTTCACCCCTGGGATAGCCTGTACAGAGAGGGTGTCCCTCTCTGTACAAGCTATCAGCATTTCAGCATGTCAGCACGCTCAGCCCTTCGGGCTTCGCTTGTCAGCTAGTCAGCTTTCGGTTGCGCGAGTACTAGCTGACAAGCTCAGGCGAAGCCGGAGCGTGCTGAGAGCCGGCGTAGCCGGCGTGCTGAAACCTAACGAGGCGCCTGCTGGTTCCCGTTGGGCATCTCATCGCGCCAAGATGTACTTTCTCTCGTCTGGCGCACGTTTACGACGAGAAGTCCCGTGTCGTCACCTGTGGGGGCCTCGAGCACGTTCAGCACGCAGACGTCCATGAGAACCCAGTCTCCCCTTGCGTCGCGAAAGCGAACCTCGACGCTCTCCGAGGCTCCTGGTTCCTCCATGACCAGGGAGACAAGAAACCGGAGGAGGGGCAGATCGTCTTCGTGGACCAGCTCCAGGGCGTCTTTCCAGAAGATCTCCTCCTGAAGGTAGCCGAGAAACCCGCTACCGGTGGCGTGGGGGCGGGCCGAACCAGGCCGGAGGCCCATATGGCGCAGGCCTGATGAGGTTAGGACGAATACCGTGCCAGCCCCATCCCGCCCGTCCCTTCCGCTGTCAGTACTCGCCGTAGCCGGACTCGTATGAGCATCCCGGCCACCCTTGTACAGGTGGAGAAAGAGGCTCAACTCTTCCCGATACTGCTCCAGAGAGTCGCCCCAAAAATCCAGATAGGCCTCGCCAGCCACGGTGAGATCGTACCGCTCTCTCGTGGCTCCGTATCCAGGAAGGTTCCCGTTGGGGACGATAGCGTCCTTCTCGAGGAGACCATTCTTCTCCATCTTCCGCAGGGTCTGGTGTAACTCGGCTGGGGTGCCGACGCCGAAGCCCAGATCGCTGAGCCTCTCGGCGAGTTCGTAGACGTTGGTGTCCCCGTTTCGCACGTATAGCAGGAGAAACGGCACGAGCCACCGCCCGTCGGGTAAGCCTGGGATCTCTCCGTGATGGGTCACTCTTTCGCTTTGCAACCTCTGAGAACCGTCCATTCGTCTTCCCCTTTACAGTGGTCCGGTGACACCCTCCGCGGCGCGCGGTTACCCACTGCGGACTATCTAACCACTAATAACACGTCCGCCATCACACGATAAGTCCTCGGTAACGCCGGGCGAGAAAAATGGCCCAAAGTATGCAAAAAACGGCCCGCCGACGATACAGGCAGCGAGAAGACCTGGTGTTGACAGATGATGCCAAGACCCGCTGGCCACGCAGTCGCGCTCGCGTCCGTAGCACTGTAGAATACATAGTTGGTGCCCTGCGCGCCGGGGTCGTTTTTCGGGGATTGTGCTTGTGGGTATCAGGGGAACACCCGCGAGACAGCAAGCAAGGAGGAGCATTGGCGGACAACGCGATTACGCACCTTGTCGTAGTCGGATCTTCCGCCGGTGGGATCGGGGCGCTCTCCGGGTTGGTCTCCTCCCTGCCCCAGGACTTCGATGCCCCCATCGTCGTGGCCCAGCACCTCGACCCCAAGCGCGAGAGCCACCTGCAGGAGATACTGGCGCGCAAGAGCCCGCTACCGGTGAAGACCGTCGCCGAGCACGAGCCGCTTCAGGCCGGGGTGGTCTTCGTGGTTCCTGCCAACAGGCACGTGAACATAACCGACTCGGAGATAGATCTAAGCTCCGAGCCGGCTTCGGGCCAGCCCATGCCCTCCATAAACCTGCTCATGGAGTCCGCGGCAGAGGTCTTCGGGGAGAACCTCATCGCAATCGTACTGAGCGGCACGGGCACGGACGGCACCGAGGGCGCACGTACCGTCAGCCAGGCCGGGGGAACGGTCATCATACAGGACCCCGAGACCGCCGAGTTCGGCGAGATGCCGCGCTCGCTGGCCCGAGGTGTTGCACCGCAATCGGGGGGTGGACTTCAGGAGCTACAAGCGGCCCACGATCCTGCGGCGCCTGGGTCGCAGGATGACTACCAGCGACGACCTGCAGGCCAGGGCCACGGAGCTGCAGGAGCTGGCGCAGAGCAGGGAAGAGGAGCGTCGGTTGACAGAGGAGGGACGCCGGAGCGCGGAAGGGTTCGTCGACCAGCTGCAGAACCAGCGTTCCCTGTTCGAAGCCATCCTGGAGAACATATCCGACGCGGGGCTCGCCGTAGATACGGAAGGGCAGGTGCTGTTCAGCAACCAGGTCTTCGAGGAGACCTTCGGGGAGCATACCGGGGCGGAAGCAGGCCCGCTTGGCTCCACGGAAGTGCTGGATGAGAGTGGCGAGAAGCTGCTACGGGAGGCCACGCTGTCCTCGCGGGCCGCCAGGGGAGAGTCGTTCGCCATGCGGTTCGCCGTCAGGGGTAGGAACGGGGCCCTGCGGCCCTTCGAGGCCAGGTGCCGACCAATCGAAGGCGATGGCGTCACGGGGGCGTGCTCGTCATCTGCGAGGTAACGGATGGACAGGTCTAGAGATCCTGTTATGCGGAAGTCGGACTGGAACGCCTGGGCCGCCGGAAGCCGGGACGTCGAGGTAAAGCGGCTGGAACAGGAACTGGCGGAGTCGCGGGCCCGCAAGATCAGAGCCCGTCACGAGGCCGCGCAGACGAGAGACCGCTTCGAGCTCCTCCTCGAGGCGAGCAGGAGGTTCACCCGCACGCTGTCGGATCGAAGGAGGCAGCAACAGACGAGTCGCCAGTACCTCGTAGTCCAGCACGCCATCGACGGCGTACTGGCGGAGGCCGACAGCATCGAAGATGCCGCCCGGGGCGTATTGAAGACGCTTGGCGAGAACCTCGGCTGGCAGGTGGCCGCACTCTGGGTGCCCAGTGGCGAAACGTTGCGTTGCATCGAGGTCTGGCACCGACCCGATGTTGCCCCCGAGGGTTTTGCGGAGGCGTGCCGCCGGACGAGCTTCATGCGTGGTGAGGGCCTGCCTGGTAGAGCCTGGGCAGAGAACAGACCCGTGTGGACCGGAGATCCGCCACGAGATGAGAGGTTCGTCGAGGAGACCATTTCGTCGAAGCGCAGGCTGAGGGGAGCCCTCGCTTTTCGCATTACCGGGGGTGGCGAGCCTCGCGGGGTCATCGAACTCCTGGGGAGCAACGTCCTACACTCCGATAATGAACTGCTCTACACCGCTGGGCTCATCGGTGGCAGGCTCGGCCAGTTCGCCAACCGCCGCAGGGACGAGGAGCGGCTGAGGCTGGCCACCGAGGCCGGGCGCGTGGGCCTGCTGGATTGGGACGTGCTGGCCGACGAGAGACGGGGCTCTGGTGCGATGGCCGAGATCTACGGCTACCCTCCGGGCGAGTGCTACCCCTCTTCTTATGAGGAGTTCCTCGAGAGGGTCCACCCTGACGACCGCGGGCGCGTGCGCAGCACGCTGGACGCCGCCGTCGCCGCTGGTGCACCGTACGAGCTGGAGTTC
>JAJNDJ010000243.1 GCA_021156345.1 Rubrobacteraceae bacterium
GAGGCTCTTCCCCGACTTCGACCCCTGGGACGTGGTACCGAAAAAGGATGCCGCGAAGCTCTCGGATGAGGGTATACCGCTCTTCGTCATCCACTCCACGGAAGACGGCATAGTCCCTTACGAACAGGCCAGGATCTTCTCCTCGGCCCACCCCGATGCGCACGTCTGGAAGCTGGAGGGTTATGCGCATGTCGAAGCGTACCAGCATCCCGAGTATGCGCGGAGGTTGCGGGCGTTCTTGGACGCATCCCGATGAAGACGTAAGGGCGGTTCGCGAACCACCCTCGCACGCCGCACACTCAGGCCTGCGTTTCGATCAGTGCCTGGAGCTGCGGGTCGGTAAAGTCCTGTGCCGTCATGAAGGCTCCTGCCGCGAAGAGCTTCTGTGGCTCCTGGCTCGAGGCGATACCTACTGTCGGGATGCCCGCGGCGACGGAGGAGGAGATGCCCGAGACGGAGTCCTCGAAGGCCAGGGCTTCTTCGGCAGGGACGCCGGTCTTCTCCAGGGCGGCTATGTAGGGGGCTGGATCCGGCTTCACTGCCTCAACCTCGTCGGCGAGCACGACGGTGTCGAAGAAGTCCCGAAGCTTCAGGGCGAGCAGTATCGCCTCGACGTTCTCCTCGGGCGCGTTGGTGACGAGGGCGATCCACATCCCTCGCTTCCTGCCTCGCTCCACAAAGTCCTCGAGACCTGGCAGGGGGTCCAGCTCGAAGGCTCGCTTGCGGAAGCTCGCCTCTTTGGCGTCACCGATCGACCTCCCTTGTTCGTCGGTGAGCTCGGGGAGCAGTTCGCGCACGATCTCGGTCGTGCTCCGGCCGCTGATCCTGTCGCGATAGAACTCCTCGTCTACTTCGACGCCGTATGGTTCGAGCGCATCCACCCACGTTGGCAGGTGCAGGGAGTCGGTCTCCGCCAGCGTGCCATCGAGGTCGAAGAGCAGGGCCCGGTACAAACCGCTAACCGGCGTAGAGGACCATGTTGAGAGCGCGGGTAACGATAAGCAGCGCGCCCATGTACAAGAGTACGAAGAGATGGCCACGTTCTTTGCCCTTGCGCAAGGGACTGGTCTTATACTCGGCCATCCCGAGGAGCACACCGAGGGCGCAGAGACCCCACACCCAGTAGAAAGCGAAGTAGCGGGCGAAGTTGCCGGGGTCAGGGTAGAGCGAAGCCCCCGCGAAGGCTAGCGTCACGAAAGCGGCCAGAGAGAGCGACAGGACGAACAGGACCCTGTTCGCCGGTCCCCTGCGCTTCCATGCTAGCCAGTCGGTCAAGATGGTACGGACACTGCTCACATCAGTCATGTTAGCAGCCAGAACGTGGGGCGCCGTGAAAGGTTCCGGCTCACGCGCTGTACCCAGACATTAGAATAACCGTCGTGCGCCGACTCCTTGCCCTCAGCTGCGCGATAGTGTTGGTGGATACCATCTTCTACGCCGCGCTTACGCCGCTCGTCCCACTCTTCAAAGAGGAGTTCGGCCTCTCCAAGTCCGCGGTCGGCATCTTGAGCGGGGCCTACGGGGCAGGCGTCCTTGTAGGCAGCGTGCCTGGTGGATACCTTGCTTCGCGGTCAGGAGTGAGGATTACGGCCCTCGTCGGATTGATCCTTATGTCCGTAACCAGCGTGATGTTCGCGATCGTGGACACGACGTGGCTACTCGTTGCGGTGCGGTTCGCAGGCGGGTTCGGTAGCGCGCTCTCATGGGTCGCGGCGTTCACCTGGCTCGTTGACCGGGCTCCGGAGGAGCGGCGGGCCGAGATGATCGGGGTGATGATCAGCGCAGCCGTGGTGGGGGCACTACTGGGACCCGTACTTGGCAGCGTGGCAGCGACTCTCGGCCTCTTGCCTGCTTTCGCTTCCGTCGCCATCGTGGGTGGAGTCATCGCCGTCTGGGCCGCCCTGGAGCAGGCACCGGTTTCCTCCGGTGATATCTCCCTGTTACCGGCGCTAAGAACGCTACGTGAGCCCTTACTACTTACCAGCCTCTGGTTCATAGGGCTCTCCCCCTTGCTTTTCAGCGCGCTGGCCGTCCTTGTACCGCTGGATCTGAACCGGCTAGGATGGGGTGCTGCGGCGGTGGGGACGGTCTTCCTGGTGAGCGCCATCTTCGAGGCCTTCGTCCATCCTCTGCTCGGCCGTTGGTCCGACCGCTCGGGCTACCGCCCGCCCGTCTTCGCCGGGTTGCTCACCTCCATCGGCATCCTGCTCCTCCTGACGTGGGTTGGGAACCCCTGGGTGATCGGGCTTCTCGTCGTGCTCGCGGCCGGGGCGTTCAACGCGACGCTCGTCCCAGGGACGGCGCTCTTCTCCCGCGGCACCGAGAAGGCCGGGATGGAGAGGGCCGTGGCCTTCGCGATCACGAACTTCGCCTGGGCGTCCGGCTACGCCGTCGGAGCCCCCGTAGGAGGCTTCCTTGCAGACCTCAGAGGCGATGCCCTCTCTTACATCACGCTTACGGGGGTCTGCCTGCTGACGATCGTCCTGCTCCGCCGTACGGCCTGAAGCGACAGCACTTCAGCATTTCGGCCTGTTGTTTTCGCCCTATTACGAACGTGCGATTCGCGGTAGGTCGATGCCTGTGCGAATCACTTTAGTATTTCGCGATGACCCACACGGCATGGACTATGCCGGGGATGTAGCGGAGGAGGGTAAGTAGGATGTTTATCCAGAACTGCTTGCCGACAAGGTTGTGCCCACAGCGGACTGACTCGTACCTCGTTGCGTGCCACCTTTTCTCGGTGCGCCTCCCGTAGTTGCATGGCTCGCTGCTCGTCCGAGCTACGCAAAAACAGCGCTCCTCTCGACGCTAGCCCTCGAAGTTCGGGACGCATTGTGCATGGAGCTGGA
>JAJNDJ010000011.1 GCA_021156345.1 Rubrobacteraceae bacterium
TGCCTGATCAGGTCGGCGTCGACATGGGCGGTACCATGCGCCTCGGACGCTGGCCGTGCCAGATCTTGCCAGGCACCCTGGCCGAGGAGGTCTATGGCTTGGGCCTGGTCCACGAACGCCACCGACACCGGTACGAGGTGAACAACGCATACAGGGACGCGCTCGCCGATGCGGGGATGGTCTTCTCGGGCACCTCACCCGACGGCAGGTTGGTGGAGATAGCTGAGGTAGGCGACCACCCCTTCTATATCGGGAGCCAGTTCCATCCTGAGTTCAAGAGCCGCCCCTTGAGGCCCCACCCGCTGTTCTACGGCTTCGTGGGCGCCTGCGGAGAGACCCTGAAACAAACGGCCGACCTGGAACCGGAGGCTCTCAGGCCGGAACAAGGGGCTACCCGCTGAGGGAGGTTGGCCAAATGCGGAGCCTCGTCAGTGCCGAAAGGCGGCTTACTACCGTGTTCCCCACCGGCGACGCCGCCGGCACCGTCGCCACTTGCACTGCGGGCCTACTGGAGTTCTCGGCGACGCTCTCCTGGAACAGGGCCCAGGACCTGCCGCAGGCACCAACGCTTCCCGCCCTCCCCGAGACCGTAAGATGTTCCGTCGTCGAGACAGATGATCCAGCCATGTGCAGGCGTGGGATCCTGGGCGAGATACTGGCCCTCTCGAAACGGGAGCTCGGCTCGGCCCTGCAGACAGTCTTGCGCTCCCTGACGATCTCAGCAGCGCTCTCCGACGCCGTGCTCGAAACCAGGGCAACCCGCGTCGCACGCCCTGCCTCGGCTCCGGCCACCATCTTGCAGGCTCTGGCACTCGACCTCAGGGGCGCCGGCTTCGAGGTCAGGTTCGCCCCATCGTGGACCCTGGTGCCGGAAGGGGCGGTTGGCCTCGGAGTCCTCGGGGCCGAACAGGAACTAGAGAGCTTCCTGGATGCTCACCCGTCGTGGAGAGCTCACTGAGGACCCCTGAGCGGCTGGATCGCAGGCAAGATCCGGGGTACCCTTCGAGAACATGAGAACGCAGTGTTCGCACACAGTCTTCCCCTCTGTCCAGGCTTCCGGTCTCCTCGCAGGCGGACGATGAGGATCGGGGTGCCAACCGAGAGGACCCAGGGGGAGAGCAGGGTCGCGCTGGCACCATACGCCGTATACGAGTTGACCCGAGCGGGACATAGGGTCTTCGTCGAGGCCGGGGCGGGTGAGGCGTCGAGTATCGCCGACGAGAGGTACGAGGAGGCGGGCGCACGCCTCGTAGAGGAGGCAGGGCGGGTCTACGCCGACTCCGAGATCGTGGTCAAGGTCTACGGGCCCGTAGAGAACGAGTACGCGTACCTGAGGGAGGATCTGATCCTCATCTCCTTCCTCTCCTTGCCTGTCAACCTGGAGTTGATGCAGGCCCTCATCGACTCGCGTTGCATCGCTTTCGCCATGGAGACCATCAGGGACGCGCGCGGCCGCCTGCCCGTGCTCACGCCGATGAGCGAGATCGCGGGCCGCCTCACCCCGCAGATAGGCGCCCACTATCTGCAGCGACCCTTCGGGGGCCGCGGAATACTCCTCGGCGGCTCGACGCGCCTGCCCAATACCACGACCCTTGCGGCGAGCAGCCTGGGGATCAGGGACGCCGTGCTGCGCTCGGACCTCCTTATAGGGGCAGTCCAGGTCGTGGGCGCCCGTACACCGGCCCTCGTGGACCGCGAGACCGTCTCTCAGATGAAAGACGGGAGCGTGATAGTCGACGTTGACGTGGACTACGGGGGCTGTGTCGCGACCTCCCGTCCTACCACCCTCGCCGACCCTACCTTCGTCGAGTACGGGGTAACCCATTACTGCGTTAAAAACGTACCCGCGGCGGTCCCAGTCACGGCCACGAGGGCCCTGAGCAATGCCCTGCTGCCGTACGTGCGCAGGCTTGCCGGTGTCGGTCTCTCAGATGCGCTCGGGACTGATGAGGGGCTGGCAAGGGGCGTCGTGGTAGCGGAGGGACGGGTTGTCGATCCTGTCCTCGCCCGCGATACGGGCATGGAGTACAACCATCTCTCCTCCGTCTTGCCGCTTCACTCGGAGGCAAGATGACCCTGGAGCCCCTGGGACGCTCGCTCTCGGACTTCACCGTCGAGCTCGACGTGTACTCGGGGCCGTACGAGTGGCTGCTGGCCCTCATCCTGAAGGACGAACTGGAGATCTTCGAGGTCCCATTGCGCGAGCTGGTCGAGTCGTATCTGCTCGCCCGCCGGCCCGACGCGGCGAACGGCCTGGAGCGCGATACGGACTTCGCGGGCTCGGCCGCAGCCCTCGTCCTCCTGAAGAGCCGCACGCTCTCGCCAGCGATCGACGCAGATGCGGAAGGCGTCGATGACGACCCCCTCTCGTCTGAAGAGCTCGCCGAAAAGCTCACCGGCTACCTCAAGATCCGGCGCGCAGCAGAACACTTCAGGGACCGATTTGCCTCCAACGCTGGCCATTACGCCTCGGGACACACAGTACCTCCCAGACCAGGAAGCCTCAGCATAGTGCCTGACCGCCTGTCGCTGGCGGCGCGACAGGCGTTCTCCCGCGTTCTCGAACCCCCGGTTAGGCACCTCGGCCCGATCACGGTCACGCTCCAGGAACTGGCAGGGATCATCCGCACGGCCCTGGCCGGGGGACCAATCTCCTACGAGAGGCTCACTAGCGATATGGACCGCATGAACAGGGCGGTGGCGTTCGCCGCCGCGCTCTCGCTGGCCCAGGAGGGGAGCCTCACGCTCGCCCAGACCGAGCCCCTGGGACCTCTGATCCTGGAGCCGTCAGGTTGAGCGAGCAGGAACAAGAGCGTCCCTCGCCACGGCCCGAGCACCTGGTCGAAGCCGTCCTCCTGGTGAGCGCAAGCCCGCTCAGCTCCTCAGATCTCCGCTCTGCGACGGACCTCCCAGAGAGCGAGCTGGAAGGAGCCCTTGCCTGCTTGCGGGAGCGCTACGCCCCTGAGGCTTCAGGCATCGTGCTGCGAGATGTCGCCGGCGGCTATCTGCTCTCGACGAATCCAGCGTGCTCAGAGGCCGTCGAGCGCTTTCGCAGGGAGACCCGTCCCGCGCCGCTCTCTGGCGCCGCCCACGAGGTCCTGGCCTGCGCGCTTTACCTGGGACCACTTACCCGCGGCGCCGTCTCCCGCGTGCGTGGCGTAAACTCGGACGCGGTAGTACGCAGCCTGATCGAACGCGGCCTACTGCTCGAAGTCGGCACGGACCGCGAAGCCCCAGGCTCACCCGCACTCCTCGGGGTGACAGACGAGTTTCTCGCTGCCACCGGCGCCTCCTCCCCGGATGACTTCCCGACCCTCGATTCTCTCGTGACGCAGGAAGAGCTCTCCCGCGTGCGCGAACGTCTGGCCTCGTCTACCACGGCTCCGCCAGAGGCCGGCGGCGAGCCTTCGTAGTGCGCCTGCAGGCGTTCCTCGCCCGCGCCGGCGCGACACCTTCGCGCCGCAAGGCCGAGAAGCCTATACTAGCCGGTCGCGTGACGGTGAACGGCGAGATAGCTACCCTTGGCGCGGTAGTAACGCCCGAAGATGAGATCGAATTCGACGGCCGTGCCGTCCGTCTGCCAGAAGCCAACATCTACCTCGCTCTGAACAAACCGGCGGGATATCTGACCACCATGAACGACGATCGTGGCCGCCCTACCGTCGCCCACCTGATGCCCGAAGTGACAGGCCTGGTACCCGCTGGCCGCCTCGACGCGGCGACCACGGGCCTGCTCATTCTCACAAACGACGGCAGCCTTGCCCACCGTATTACCCACCCCTCGTCGGAGATGGACAAGCAGTACCGCCTCACCCTGGAAAACCCAGTCCCCAGTGCCGCCCTCGCTGCTCTGAAGGCTGGCCCTATCCTCGAAGACGGCAAGATGCATGCCCCCGAACTCACCAACCTCAGCCGCGCCAGGGAGACGACCACCCTCGACCTGACTATCCACGAGGGCCGTAACCGCATAATACGTAGAGCTTGTATGGCTGTGGGGCTGGCTTTGATCTCCTTGCACAGGATGCGTGTTGGTCCAGTCACCCTCGGCGACCTCCCCGAGGGCGAGTACCGCGCCCTCACGCCTACTGAGCTCGAGGCCCTGCGGTGAAGCACCTCATGGGAGTGCCTGGCGTGGATTTCACCGTCGGGGACATACGCCCAACGTTCCCCGAGGAGCTCGAAGTAACCCCGTTGGAAAGGCCGCCGGACGCGAAGATACGAGTCCCTGGTTCCAAGAGCCTCACCAACCGCGCCCTCATCATCGCCGCCCTCGCGGAAGGACATTCCAGGATCCTGAACCCCCTCTTCTCGGACGACTCATACTGGCTCATGAACGCACTCGTCCGCCTCGGCATCGACGTCAGTGCCGACGGCGAGAGGGGAGAAGTCTACGTAAGCGGCCAGAGTGGTGGGATCGACGCATCGGGCGTAGATCTCTTCGTTGGAAACGCTGGCACGGTTGCCCGTTTCCTGCCGCCCGTGCTCGCCCTCGGCAGGGGACCCTACACCATCGACGGGGTCCCCAGGATGCGCGAGCGGCCGGTCGCAGATCTCGTAGATGCGATGAGACACCTCGGTGCCGCGGTGGACTACGCCGGGGAACCCGGAAGGTTTCCCCTGGCTATAGAGGGAGGCGGCTTCCGTGGCGGGGAGGTGCGCGTGTCGGCGAGTAAGAGCAGCCAGTTTGTCAGCGGGCTGCTGATGGCCTCACCGTACGCAGACGCTCCTGTCACGCTCCACCCCGAGGGCAGGAAAGAATGGCCCTACGTCGGTATCACTGTGGCCCTCATGCGGGCCTTCGGCGTGGAGGTAGACGAAGCAAACGGGCGCTTCACCGTCGCCCCCGCCCTCTACTCTTCGCGGGAATACGAGGTGGAGCCTGACGCCTCGGGGGCGTCCTACTTCATGGCGGCGGCGGCCGTAACAGGTGGGCGCGTTAGGATCCCAGGTCTCGGCTCATCTTCGCCGCAGGGAGACCTGCGCTTCGCAGGGGTGCTGCGCGACATGGGTTGTAGGGTCGAGATAGCCCCCCACAGTATCGAGGTAAAAGGGCCCGACCGTCTGCAGGGCATCGAAGTCGACATGAACGCGTTCTCTGACACCATGATCACACTAGCAGCCATCTCACCTTTCGCCACTAGTCCAACCACTATAAAAAACGTAGGCCATACCCGCCTGCAGGAGACGGACCGCCTCTCCGCCGTGGCTACCGAACTAAACCGCCTCGGCGTGAAAACACATACAACAGCATCAACTATCCGCATAATACCTGATATCGTAAGACCTGGAGTCATAAGGACGTACGGCGACCACAGGATGGCGATGGCGTTTGCCATAACGGGGCTGGTTGCGTCGGGCATCAGGATAGGGGACCCTGGGTGCGTGGCAAAGACCTTTCCTGGTTACTTCGGGGCGTTGGAATCCTTACGGTGAAGCGGCGGGGCTTTGGGCTATACTTCCTGGGTCGATGGGAGGCATTCTCGTAGCCATAGACGGACCCGCGGGAAGCGGGAAGAGCTCGGTCGCGCGGGCCGTTGCCGGGCGCCTCGGGCTCGTCAACCTCAACACGGGCGCCGCCTACAGGGCCGCTGCGCTCCTTGCGTTGCGCGAGGACGTCGACCTTGCCGACGGGGAAGGGCTTGCTGATCTCGCGCGAAGGGTGGAGCTGGATCCGGAAGGAGCCAGTATCGACGGGGGGCGGATTGGGGAGCACGATCTCCGCTCGCCGGAAGTCTCGGCAGCGGCATCGAAGGTCTCGGCCCACGCCCCCCTGAGGGAGGTCTTGCTACCCGTGCAGAGGGCCGCGGCGGAGAAGGCGAGGGCTAAAGGTGGTGCCGTCGTCGAAGGGAGAGATATCGGTACCGTCGTCCTTCCTGACGCTGAGCTTAAGGTTTACCTATCCGCCGCTCCAGAAGAGCGGGCGCGCAGGCGGGCATACCAGACGGGCAAGGAGGGGGAGTTGGATCGCATCAAGGCCGCCTTGGCCAGGCGTGACCGCCAGGACTCGGAGCGGGAGATCTCACCTCTCAAACCCGCCCCGGACGCCGTTGTCCTCGACACTACCTCCTTGAGCCTGGAAGAAGTCACATCAAGGGTCCTCGACCTCGCCACAGATCTGCGCGAGCAAACGTGAGGGTCGCCAAGCTCTTCGAGGGTAGGCGTAGACCGGGCGAGATGTCGAGGAGGTACCGCTTGTTCCGCCGGGCGATGACCCTGCTCTGCCGCCTCCTTTTCGGGTATAGGGTGTATGGGGGTAACAAGGTGCCTTCCGAAGGCCCCCTGATAGTGGCCTCCAACCACACCCAGTATGCCGACCCCGTACTGGTCTGCGTGGCCGTCCCCCGTCGCCTGCAATGGATGGCGAAAAAGCAGCTCTTCGTCTTACCCTTCAGGAAGTTCTTCGAGTTTATCGGGTCATTCCCTGTGGACCGCGAGGGCGGGGGAAAGGGCGCCATACGCGCCGCCCTCGCCTTTCTGGCCGAAGGCTGGGCGTTGGGCATCTTCCCCGAAGGCACCCACAGGGGCGCCGGAGCCTCCAGGGAGGCCAAGAGTGGGGTCGTTGTACTCGCACTCCGCAGCGGCGCTTCCGTACTGCCCGTTCACGTGGGCAAGCTACCGGGACCCCGCTCCCGCCTGCGCGGCCAGCGGCTGCACATCTTCGTGGGCGAACCGGTACACATGGACCCGGCTTTGCGGGGTGGTGCAGAGTACCGTGCGGCGGCGGATGAGATCATGCACACCATCTACGCTCTGCCGGAACGAGGCACGAAGGAGTCGCTCTGAACCGGCTCCCTGTGGTAGCCGTCGTCGGGGCCCCCAACGTGGGGAAGAGCTCGCTGGTTAACAGGATCATGCGCCGCCGCGGTGCCGTGGTCTCGGAGAGACCGGGAACCACGCGTGACAGGGCGTACAACCGGGCTGAGTGGGCCGGCAGGGAGTTCACGCTGGTGGACACGGGCGGTATGCAGCCGCGCGCGAAAGTTGGCCTCGAGGCGCTCGTGACGCTGCAAGCGAGGGTTGCTGTCGAGGAGGCTGACGTGGTTTTGCACCTCACCGACGCCAGGCTAGGGCCGACCGAGGCCGACGCCGTTATCGCCGGGGAGCTCAGGCGTGCGCGGGCCAAGGCCGTGCTCGCAGTCAACAAGCTGGATAACCCCGCTGACGATAGCGAACGTCACAGCTTCTACTCCCTTGGCGAGGGCGAGCCGCATGCGATCTCGGCGGTACACGGCCTGGGTGTCGGGGACCTACTCGACGTCGTCGTCTCCCTGCTGCCGGAATCAGAACCGGACACGGAGGAGGAGCTTCCCAGGCTAGCGATCATCGGAAGGCCGAATGTGGGCAAGAGTACGCTCCTCAATCGTCTGCTCGGTGCGGAGCGCGCCGTCGTGTCGGAGGAGGCAGGCACGACGACCGACGCCGTCGCGGGTGAAATTGCACTTGAAGTAGAGGGAGAGACCGAACGCTATCTCCTGCTCGACACGGCAGGGGTAAGCAAGGGCGCCAGGCGGGCCCGCGGCGTACCTTACTACTCATCGTTACGGACCTCAGAGGCGATTAGGCGCTCCGACGTCTCGCTGCTACTGGTGGACGCCACGGACGGCATCGTGGCCGGAGACCTCAGGATCGCTCGCGAGATAGAGGAGGCAGGCTCCTCGTGCGGAGTCGTGGTAAACAAGCGAGACCTCGTCCCCCCACAAAGGCTGCGGGAGATGGAAGGACTCATCTCGGCCCGCCTCACCGACCTCAAGCCGCAGGCCGTTCACATCTCGGCGCTCACTGGCGCAGGGGTGGAGGCGGTCTTGCCTTTCGCGGCTAGAGTAGAGCGGGCATACAGGCTGCGGGTGCCGGCCCACGAGGTAGCAGAGTTCGTGGGTGACGTGGTAAGGCGCAGCGCGCCGCCGAAGGGGGTCAAGATCCGCTACGCTACCCAGACAGGCACGGCGCCACCGAGGTTCACGCTCTTCGCGACCAGGCCCAAAGATCTGCCCGAGAGCTATCTGCGCTACGTGGAGAACGCTCTCCGAGAGAGGTACGGACTCTGGGGCGTTAGTGTCAGGATTAGGGTCAAGAGCAGCCGGTAGCGGACGCTTTTGTGCCCCTTTGCGCAAACTCGCAGCGCGGGTAAGGTAGACTCTTGTCGGGATAGTAAGGCATCGGCTTTGCCTACAGAGACGGGAAGGATCAGGAGCGATCAAGGAGAGAACATGTTCGACTTGGCGGCGGGGTTGAGGTATGTGAAGCGTCCGCGGTATGTCCGAACCAGGGATGGTGCCTTATGAAGGCGGTAATAATGGCCGGAGGGCAGGGTACGCGCCTGAGGCCGCTGACCAGCAATCAGCCCAAGCCGATGATACCTATCGTCAACGTCCCTTGCATGGAGCACATCGTGAAGCTCCTCGAGCGCCACGGCTTCACGGATATCGCCGTCACCCTGCAATTCATGCCGGATGAGATAAGGGACTACTTCGGCGACGGTTCGGAGTGGAATGTAAACATCCGCTACTCCGTCGAGGACGCGCCGGCTGGGACCGCAGGCTCCGTGAAGATGGCCGAGCAGCAACTCGGCCTCGAGGGCGAGCGCCTGCTCATCATTAGCGGCGATGCTCTGACCGACGCCGACCTGAGCCGTCTGGTCGAGTTCCACGAGGAGAAAGGCTCTGAGGCCACGATGGTCCTCAAGAGCGTCGAGAACCCTCTGGATTTCGGCATCGTAATAACCGAGGAGGACGGGCGCATCTCGCGCTTTCTGGAGAAGCCAGCCTGGGGGCAGGTCTTCTCCGACACCGTAAACACCGGCATCTATCTGCTCGAGCCCTCGGCGATCGCCGATATCCCTGACCCGGAAGAGGGAGAGTACGACTTCTCCAAAGAGCTCTTCCCCAAACTACTCGATACCGGTCGTCCACTCTACGGCTACATCACCGAGGATTACTGGGAGGATATAGGCACCCTGGAGCAGTTTGCCAGTGCCCAGCGCGACGTGCTCGACGGGCGCGTGGAGGGCGTCAGGCCTCCGGGTACGCGCCTTAGGGAGAACATCTATGTGGGACGCAGGGCGCAGGTCGACGACGACGAGCTCGAAGGGCCAGTTGCTATCGGGGAAAACGTCCGCGTTGACGAGGGGGCAAGCATCGGCTCCTACTCGGTCATCGCCGACAACGTCGTCGTCTCGGCGGGTGCTACGGTGGAGCGCAGCGTAATCGCGGAGGGAACCTACATAGGTGAGGGCGCCGAACTCGTAGACACGCTCGTTGGCCGCAACTCCTACGTCCAGGCGCGGGCCCGCATCCTGGAACGCAGCGCGCTCGGTGACGACGTAATCGTGGGCGAGGGGGCGACCATTGCCCCCGAGGTAAAGGTGTACCCTCACAAGACAATAGAGACCGGGGCCAACGTCACGCAGTCCCTGATCTACGAGACCATGGGCCTGCGTACGGTCTTCAAACGCGGCGTCGTCAGCGGCAAGTTCAACGTGGACGTCACCCCCGAGTTCGTCACCCGCCTGGCCTCATCATTCGGCACTACGCTCGACCCCGGGGCCGTGGTAACTCTGGGTCGCGACTCCTCGCTCTCGGCCCAGGTCGCAAAGCGCGCCATGACAGCGGCGCTGCTCGGCACCGGGATCAACATCAGGGACCTGAGGGCCGCCCACGCCGGGGTCGTCCGCCACGACGTGCTCGCCGGCAAGTCCTCGGCAGGGGCGCAGGTACGTGCCGGCAGCGACCCCGACGACGTCGAGATCCTGTTTTTCTCCGCGGACGCCACCCCTATAGCGGAGGAGGATGAGAGGTCCGTAGAGAAGGCCTTCGTCCGCGAGGAGTACCGTAGGGCCTACGGCGGGGATATAGGGGAGTTGATCTACCCCGGCCGCGTCGTTGAGCAGTTCGTGGAGCGCCTGGAGCGCGCCGTGGACAGGGAGAAGACCACGGGCGCCACCATCGTCGTGGATTTCTGCGGGGGCGTCGCGGGCCTAGTGGCGAGCCGGGTGTTCTCCAGGCTCGGAGTGAGCGCCGTTGTTATGGAAGGCTTCGCCAACGCCAACGCGGTCGGCGAGGCGGGGAGGATGAACCTGGAGGAGAGCATCGAGCGCGTCGCCCGCATAGTGCCTACGGTGGACGCCGCCTTCGGCGCCGTCGTTGGCCCCGAAGCCGAGTACGTGCAGTTCGTCGACGACGAGGGAGAGTGGGTGCCACCCGACGTCATGCTCGCCTGCCTCGTTGACCAGATGCATCCGCAGAGTGTCGTGCTACCGATCAACCTCAGCCGCAGATACCAGAGACTCATAGACGAAGGCGCAGGTAACGTCGAGATGAGCCGCACAGGTCTCTCCAACGTCGCCATAAGAGCCGCTGGCATCGGGGCTGACCTCGCTTCCCTCGCCGACGGCCGCTACATCTTCCCTGCCTTCCTGCCAGCCCCGGACTGCTTCATGACGCTGGCCAGCGCCCTCGAAGCGTTCCGCGAGACGCCCCTTTCCGGCGTGCGCCGGAAGTTCGGAGATTCGTTTGACCACGTAAAGAGAGAACAAATCGAGTGCCCGTGGTCGGCAAAGGGACGTGTGATGCGCGGCCTCGCCGAGAAGTTCGGCGGTGATCCCGATGCCATCCTCGCCGAGGGCGTGCTGCGCAACGTCGAAGACGGCTGGGTGCTTATGCTCCCCGACCCCGATAGTCCCATGTTCTACGTCTACGCCGAGTCCGAAGAGGACGACGGGAGCCCGGAGCAGATAATGGAGGAATACGTCGACCTGGTGAAGTCCCTGATCGATGACCAGGCCTTGCTCTCAAGCTGAGATTGCACTTCAGGTTCAGGGTAGGTTATACTCAGGTCATGAACGATGCTGGGTTGCACGGGGGATTCGACTGGGAGAAAGCCGAGGACGTCACAGCCCTCTCTGAGGAAGATCTGAGGGACAGGCTAGTGGAGCTCTCGGAGGAGGAGCGTGCGGTCAGTTACAGGCGGAGGATCCTGCAGGGGAGGATAGATCTGATCCGTGCCGAGCTCGTAGAGCGGGGCGCTGTCGCGCTTTCGCCTAATGACCTGGCGCGGGTGTTGCTCGGCGATTCGCCCGATGAGGAGATCAGGTGAGAGAGTGTCCTGAGTGTGGGGCCGAGGCCCCGGCGGCGATGAAGTTCTGTGCGGAGTGCGGCACCAAGTTCGATATCGGCCAGAGCACCGTCTCTTATGCGCCTAGCTTCGGCGAGGACATCGAGCCTGGCACATCAGGGGGGGCCGAAGGAGCCGCATTGATAGAGATGGACCAGGTAGAGGGCACGGCTGGACGCAGGATGCACGACCTGGGCGATGACGTTGTCAGTGTCGGCCGTGGACAGGAGAGCAGCATCTTTCTCGACGACGTCACCGTCTCACGCAAGCACGCTGAGATCGTGCACGGAGATGGCGGTTACAGAATTCGCGACGTGGGAAGCCTGAACGGGACATACGTCAACCGCGTGAGGGTAGACGCTGTCGACCTGCGCAACGGAGACGAGATACAGGTAGGCAAGTACCGTTTCAGGTTCGTGTTCGCCTAGAGCATCAGGCACTGTAGTCGAGAGGATGGGAGTGAACAGGGTGGAGAACGACGGTATGCATAGAGAGACAGAAGAAGGCCACACCACCGAAGGTTACGCGCCGGAGAGGTACAGCGCTACCAAAGACAGTTTCACTATCGGCGAGGTCGTGGAGCGTCTGAGACCCGAGTTCCCGGCCCTCTCGGTCAGCAAGATCCGGTACCTGGAACGAAGGCGTCTGATCAACCTCAGCCGCACGCGCGGCGGGTATAGGCTTTTCTCGTCCCAGGATATCGAGCTCCTCAGGTACATCCTTACGCTGCAAGACAAGGAGTATCTCCCGCTCAAGGTCATAAAGAAGCGCATAGAA
>JAJNDJ010000244.1 GCA_021156345.1 Rubrobacteraceae bacterium
GGCAAGTTGCTCGCGTACAACTGCTCGCCCTCCTTCAACTGGAAGAAGAAGCTCTCCGAGCAGGAGATCGCACGTTTCCAGGAGGAGATCGGGGACATGGGCTACCGCTTCCAGTTCGTCACCCTGGCTGGCTTCCACGCCCTGAACTACTCTATGTTCGATCTCGCCCGCAACTACAAAGAACGTGGCATGGACGCCTACTCCGAGTTGCAGCAAGCCGAGTTCGCCGCCGAGGAGCACGGCTACACCGCAACCAAGCACCAGCGCGAGGTCGGCGCGGGCTACTTCGACGAGGTCGCCCAGATCGTCGCCGGCGGCGCCGCCTCCACCACGGCCCTCACCGGTTCGACAGAGGAAGACCAGTTCGACAGCCCGGAGAGCCCTGTCACGGGCCTCCCCGGCTCCACCGAGAACGAGCAGTTCGTGAAGTAGGTTTCAGGATACAGGTATCAGGGGAGCCGGGAACCCCGGCTCCCTTCAGGAGAGGAGCAGACCATGCCCAACGAACCACAAGATCGCCGTCCGGATATTAGGGTACAGCAGTTCGGGGAAGGGCTGGACCGTACGACGCCCGAAGAGGTAGCGGAGCCTGGCCCGAAGCGTACCGCCGGGGACACAGAGTGGCTATCCATGGCCACCGCCGACCCGGCCCACTTCCTCAAAGACCCGGACTCGAAGTAAAGGTTCATACGGAACCCGCAGGATCAACCGCCGTCATTCCCGCGCAAGCGGGAATCCACGGTGACAGGACTGATCTACCCGACTAGTATGACAAACTGAATTGTCGACAAGCGAAGGCCTCAGCGTGCTGAAATGCTAACTACAAACGTTCCTCGAGCTGCAGGTATTCGATTCCCTTGAGATCCAACCAGTAACGTTGGGGTCCGTCGTCCTGGCGGACCACGCGGATCAGGGCGTTGTCGCATGCCGCGCAGCGCACCACCGTACCTATCTCGCTCACGTAAGCCATCTGGGCGCCGACTTCTCCCGCCGCGCCGCAACGGACGCAGGCGGTCCTGGCCGTGGTGATCTCGAAGGTGAAGATCTCGGCCAGTACCCCTGCCGCGGCGTTGCCGTCGAGCCTGTGTTCGTCCATGGCTATCCTCCAGTCGGTCCGAAGCGTTCGGTCTTCACGCGTGCCGGCTCGTGGCCTAGCCCGACGAGCGTAGTTGCGACAGCCTCGACCAGCGGGGTAGGACCGCATACGAAGGCCAGAGGCCTCTCGCCAGGGGGGAAGGCGACTTCCCCGAGCATCTCCCAGCATCTCGGTCTCGGCCGCGAGCCGCTCCAGTTCTTCGCGGAAGATGACATCCTCGTACGAGCGTGAAGAGAAGAGCAAGCAGACAGGGGTGTCGTTGACCGCGGCCTGGCGGTGACGGATCATCGCCATGAGCGGCGCTATGCCTGATCCTCCGGCGACGAGGAGCAATGGCCCGCCCTCCCTCACCTCCCAGGCGAACCAGCCCCCGATCGGACCCCGCAACTCTAACCCGTCACCGACCCTGAGCTCATCCGTCAGGTAGGGCGAGACCTCACCATCTTCCAGCCGCTCGACGAGCAGCTCCACGATGTTGTTCTCCGGGGCGGAGGCTATGGAGTAACTGCGCTCGGCCTGGTAGCCGTCCTCCGCTGTGAGCCTCACATCGACGTGCTGGCCGGCCCTGTGGCCGTCCCAGCCTGGTATCTCCAGGAACAGGCTCTTCGTCCGCGGCGTGTCGGGGCTGGTCTCGACGACCTCCCCGATACGCCAGGCGAGCCTGCGCGGGGCCATCTCAGTCACCCCAGTAGCGCTGCTCGCGCCAGGGGTCGCCGTGGTTGTGGTAGCCGAGGGACTCCCAGAAGCCCGGCTCGTCGTCGGTCACGAGCCTCAGGCCGCGTACCCACTTGGCGCTCTTCCAGAAGTACAGGTGCGGGACGAGCAGACGGGCAGGGCCACCGTGCTCCGGCGAGAGCGGTTCTCCCTCGTAGGTGTGGGCGACCCATGCCTTGCCCCCCGTGACCTCTTCTAGAGGCAGGTTCGTCGTGTAGCCCCCGTCACAGAATGCGACCACATACCCCGCCGCCGTATCCACCGCTTCCAGCAATGTGTCCACGGACACGCCTTCCCAGGTCGTCCCCAGCTTCGACCACTTGGTGACACAATGGATGTCCCTGGTGATCTCCTCTGAAGGCAAAGCCCGGAACTCCTCCCACGACCACGTCCTTGGGGCATCCACCTCGCCCTCAATCGTAAAACTCCACACCGCAAGAGGCGTGCGCGGCGTCGGGCCTGCAGAGAGGACCGGGAAGCCCTCCACAAGGTACTGGCCCGGCGGCACTCGGACGTCGTCCTCAACCTGCCTGCGACGGCCTCGAAAGCCGCGGGAAATGAACCCTCCACTCACGAATGTACCTCCTGCCGTCGTACTCTGCCGGTAATACATCATTCTGGCACGTCGCCTCGGGCAGGGTCAAACATTTGTACCTAAGGTCTGTCGTGTCGGTGCCTAGAGCCGCCCGTACGATTCTCTACGATGCCCTATCCGGATGATGACCACGGTCAGCACCTCGTCCTCGACGGCGTAGACGATCCTGTACTCGTAGCCTTCCACCTTGTCGGCTCCCGGTGGCTTCGGTTCGTCGGAGCCAGTTCCCCGCCTGGCTTCGTGGTCCTAAGTGTGAGGCATTCACATCGCCGGTGGAGGGCTTCAAACGGGCTGTGAGCAGGTCGGCCTGGAGGCCCGGGTCTTACCACCCGGGCCAAGGCGACACCTACGAATTCGAGGTCCCGCTGCGCGCGGCAGTGCTTGATCGCCATTAGAGCAGGTTCTTTTTCAGAACGTGATGGCTGTGGCCCTTCGGATAATCTTGGATGTCAGCGACGACTTCGTAGCCGGACTTTTCGTAGAATGGCCGGGCCTGAAAGCTGAACGTCGTCAGGAAGACTCCGTGACATCCCTGCATCCTGGCTTCGTCTTCGGCAGCCCTGAGAAGTTTCCCTCCGTACCCCTGCCCGCGAAACGGCTCCGCCACCCACAGGGCCTCGATGTAGAGCCACCCTCCCCAGATATGACCGAGGGCTCCGCCGAGCACCGCGCCCCGCTCGTCCTTCAGGAAGATGGCGAGCGGACTGTAGTAGGCGTCCCCGGTAACCGCCACGTTGAAGAGTGCCAGGCTCTCGCGCACAAAAGTGGCGTCCCCCGCGTCGCCCCTGGGTTCCGAGACGATCCTCGGGTTTGTCATGATCTGGCTCCTGTCCCGTGAGGTCTATGCGGGTATTTCGAGGACTATCTTGCCCATCCCACTGCCTTCTTCCATAAGGTGGATGGCCGAGGCGGTCTCTTCGAGCGGGAAGGTCTCGTTCACCTTTGGACGCAGGCCCTGCTCGGCGTAGAGGTCGAGCATCGCGCCGAACTCCTCGGAGGTGCCCATGGCTGTCCCTAGCACGTCGAGGTGCTTGAGCGCTATGCGGATCGTCATCGCCTTCGGCGTCGGACCGACCGTCGCCCCGAAGACGACGATCCGGCCGCCAGGTTTGGCGAGCGAGACGAGGGCGTTGAAGTTCTCGCCGCCGACGTGGTCGGCCGAGAGGTCCACGCCCCCGGCCATGCTCTTGAGTTCCCTTGACCAGTCCTCCGAGTTGTAGTTGACGCCACCTTCCGCGCCAAGTCTCTTTGACTCTTCGATCTTCTCGTCGCTGCCCGAGGTGACGAAGACGCGGGCGCCGAGGGCGCTGGCTATCTGGACCAGAATCGTCGCCACCCCGCCGCCGACACCTGGCACGAGGACGGTCTCGCCCTCAGCGACCCCGCCACGCGTTACAAGCGCCCTATAGGCCGTCAGGGCGGCGAGGGGTAGCGCGGCGGCCTCCTCGTGCGAAAGATGCGAGGGCTTGGGGAAGACGTGATCCGCCGGTACCTTGATGAACTGGGCGAAAGTCCCGTCGTCCGGAATAACCTCGGTCCCCTCATCCGGTCCCTCGGCACCGTCCCCTCGGGCGACGACCTCACCGGAACCATCGGAGCCCGGAATCCTGGGCAGGATGTCAGGCGTGACGCCAGGGTACATCCCCTGGGTGGCGAACAGATCACGGCGGTTGAGCGCCGCCGCCCGCAGCCGGACGATGGTCTCGCCGGACCCCGGCTCCGGCTCAGGTACCTCCTCATAGACGAGCTCGTCAGGTCCCTCGAGTACATGTAGTCGAACAGCTTTCATGGATCCTCCCTTTAGTCGGAAGCACTTCAGCTTGTCAGCTTAGTACGGATGCGCGCCCCGTGCATTCGCGCGAGGGTGTAGCTCGGAGAAGACGACGCGAACGTGCCCGAGGCCGATGGGTTCATCTGAGTGACGCCACAGTTCTATGTCTGGATCCCAACGTGGGTGGTTACGAACATGGTCGTCGGCATAGAACTTGAAGACAATGGGAACAGGACGATCAATCTCTTGTGAGACCTCAATCCTAACTGCCATGGATAACCCTTCTTTCCCAAAGCTCCCTACCGGAGGGGTGGCACCCATTGTAGTGAAAGCTGCGAGGACGGTGCTACGTCCGAGAATTTCCCTCCCACGCACTCGGGTGAATAGCGTAGGATGATCGCAGTGTGTCCTTGGGGAAAGGACTATTCGTCAACCGTGGAGGTGATCCTTGGATGTCCGTTGCAGACGACGTAGATGAACTCATCGAGCGATATCAACTGAGGCTCGACGACTTCATGAAAGGGAACCCGGAGCCCGTGAAGGAGCTATTCTCCCATAGAGAAGACGTGACCCTGGCAAACCCCCTTGGTCCCCAGCGCATGGATGGGAGCTGATTGGTGCCACCATCGAGCATGCCGCTTCGCAGTTCAGAGATGGTCGGCTTGTTAGCGTCGAGATCGTAGAGAATCACGTAACTCCCGAGTTTGCTTACACCTTGTGGCTAGAGCATGCATAGGGCAAGGTAGGCGCAAGGGAGGACATTGCCCCGTCCACTCTCAGGGTTACGATGATCAATCGACCCGAGGAGGGCACCTGGAAGGTAGTGCATCGACACGCAGACCCCATAACCAGCGCCCAGAGCCCGCAGAGTCCGTTATACAAGAGTAGCTCCGCCCTAGAGCGAACTTCTCAGAACCCCGTCAAGGCGAAGTTCGCAGAACACGCCACAGGCGAACTTCAGGCTCTGTGAAGATGCACTCTTGGATCACCACCCTCAGTCAGCAAGGCACGGAAGTACAGGGCGGGAGTTCTTCCACCTTGGGGTGCACGTCTCAGTGGAACATTCATCTATCCTAAGCAGGCTTGCTCCTTCCCATCCTCTCGTCGATGATCTCTACCGCGCGCACTACTCCTCGCTCGGCCCGTATCATCTCCCCCAGCTCCTCAGCGCGCCGGCGTAGCCCGCCGTCAGTAACAGCCCTGTGGATCGCGCGCCCCAGCGTTTCAGCCGTGAGCTTGCTCTGAGGAATGGGTTTTGGTCCGACTCCTAACTCGAAAACCCTACTTCCCCAGAAGGCCTGGTCGTTCATAGAAGTCGGGCAGATCAGCGTCGACTTGCCTGCGCGCAATCCCTCCGCGGTGGTTCCTGCTCCGCCGTGGTGGACCACTGCCGCCATCTTGGGAAAGAGCCAGTCATGGGGGGCAGTGTCAATCACACACACTTCGTCAGGCACGTTTGAGGGAACCCGGCCTCCGCTCGTGGTGAGCACGCTGCGTTGCCCGCTCTGCTTCAGGGCAGCCAACGTTGCACTGATGACCTTTTCGGAGGCCCACGTCCCCAGGCTTCCGAAGCCGACGTAGATGGGTGCTGGTCCCTTCTTGAGGAACTCGGCTAGGTGAGCAGGAGGCTGCCACTCTTCCGAGCTACTCAAGAACCAATACCCCGTTACGGAAGTCGAGTCGTCCCAGTCTGAGGGAGGCGGTACCACATGGGAACTGCAGCAGATCAGCCTTTGGATTGGCCGGCCGCGAACGTCGAGCTCGCTCGCCAGTAAGGAGGTCGGCGGTAGCTTCAGAGTCTCCTTGCGCCAGCGGTTTATCGTGCGATGGTACGGTGCAGTTAGCAAGCGTAAGAACGCCCCGTAGCTGATGGACAGGGTTGGGGAAGGCGCGGGTAGGTGAGAACATGGGGAGTGGGTGGGCGAGGACGCCTGGGACGTCCAAAGCTTCGGCGATGTGGTAACCGCCCAGGGCCTTTGGATGGTAGACGAGGGCGTTAGCCCCTTGAGATGCGGCCCACTCCTGATCGAGGACTCTTCTGTACATGGAAGCGGCCTTCTTCATCGTGGTGAGGAGGTTCTTGCCAGAGACGGCAGCTTTGCCCTCGGGCGACTGCAAGCGTTCGAGCAGGTCCACCTCCAGAGCGACGTGGCGCAATCCGTGC
>JAJNDJ010000245.1 GCA_021156345.1 Rubrobacteraceae bacterium
CCGCATCGAATCAGGACCGGAGAGCACGATGCCTGGCCCTAAAGAGCACGCGCCGTCGTAGACCTTGGCCTGCGGAAGATACAGTGTGTTCTCGCCCTCTATGTCCCGTGAGGACACGTCGTTGCCCGCAGTGTAGCCGACGATCTCCATTCCGCTGTTGACGATCAGGACTAGCTCGGGCTCGGGCACATTCCAATGGCTGTCTTCGCGGATGCGTACGCTGGCGCCGTGGCCCACGACACGCCACCCTAGTGCCTTGAAGAAAAGCTCGGGCCGCTCTGCGTCGTAGAGTTTCTGGTAGGCGTCGGCGTCCGTCGACTCCAGCTCCCGGGCCTCCCTGCTCTGCAGGTAGGTCACCCCGCTGGCCCAGACCTCGTGTGCCGGCTCGATCGGCGGCAGGAGTGGATCTTCGGCCGGCCCTTCGGTACCAAGATCCTCCAGGAAGCTTCGGACGCCCGCGCCCCGCATCTCGAGCAGCCGCTCCAGCGTGAATTCCCGCGGTAGGTAGCTTCCTTCCAGTGCCCAGCGATGGCCGGTGGCGGTCTGATGATGGGACAGATACATTGTGGTTGGTCCTCCTCTCCTCGCGAACACAACCTAACACGATCCCGGCGCCGTTGCGCGGGACAAGGGTGGTGGTAATGTGGTACCGCCAGCGTCTTCCAAGGAGGATGGGATGGAGATACTGCCGGGGATACACCGCATCGAGTCGGACCTCGGGGAGCGGTTCATGTGCCAGTACCTGCTCCTCGGGGAGGAGAGAACGCTCCTCGTCGACACGGGCCTCGCAGGGACGCCCGAGGCGGTCATCGTCCCCTACCTGGAAGAGATCGGCCTCGGCGTCGAGGACGTGGACGAGGTAATCATAAGTCACGCTGACGTCGACCACTGCGGCGGCAACCGCGCCCTCAAGGAGATGAACCCTTCCCTGCGGTTCTCCTGCGGCGAGGCCGACCGGGCATGGGTGGAGAGCACCGGGCGGATAATAGCGGAGATCTACCTCTGGTCCGAGCCTTACGGCTTCGGCCCCGACGAGGAGTCAAGAGACTGGATCCGCACGGAGCTAGGCGGCGACTCCCCCGTCGACGTGGGCCTGCGCGGCGGCGAGACCTTGAGGCTGGGGCCAGACTGGCGGGTCGAGTTCCTGCACCTCCCAGGCCACACGCCGGGCCACCTCGGCATCTGGGATGCGAAGAACGACGCGGCCATCATCATGGACGCAGCACTCGAGAAGGGTATCTACGACCGTGAGGGTAACCTCCTGCAGCCGCCGCGCTACTTCGACGCTGCCAGGTACCAGAACACCATCCGCAAGCTCCACTCCATGCGTCCAGGCCATCTTCTCACGGCCCACTACCAGCCCATGCGAGGCAAAGAGGCCCTCGACTTCCTCGACCGCTCCCTCGAGTTCACGATGCAGGTCCAACGCGTGGTCGGCGAAGGACTGAAGAACGGAACAATCGACCTCTGGGAGCTCACGAAGCACGCCGACGCCCAGCTCGGCCCGTACCCGGCGTTCATGGTCGAACTAGGGGCGGGTGTCCGGGCGCATCTTGGGTTGCTCGGATCAAACGGGTAGCCCTAGCCGTCTGGATCTTTGACGAAGAAGAGGAGCTCACCGGGACGGAGCAGCTTTTGCGGACGCATGGGGTTCAGGCCGTAGAGGTGGCTGACAGGGACGGCGGTGATACTGGCGCATAAGCAGGGTCGCTCTCCAGGTAGGATAATGCCCTGGTACAGGGAGAGGCGAAGCACGCGGGAGGCCAAAGTTGGCGCAGAACCTCGACGTTATCACAGCGGGCGAGACGATGGTCCTCGGTGTTCCTCCGCGGCCCGGGCGTCTGCGCCACGCCGGTAGCCTGGAACTCAAGATCGGGGGCGCCGAGTCGAACCTGGCCATCGCCCTCTCCCGCCTCGGTCTCTCCGCCGGATGGGCCGGGTACCTCGGCGACGACGAGCCTGGCCAACTGGTACTCGACCGCATCCGCGCCGAAGGTGTTGACACCTCTCAAGTGCGCCGGATAAAGGAATACCCGACCGGCCTGTATCTCAGAGAACAGGTCGGCGCGGATGTCCGGGTCTATTACTACAGGCAGGGCTCAGCCGCCTCGACGATGCGCAGAGACGCTTTCGCTATGGATTACCTCTCGGATGCGAAGTTCGTGCACTTGACGGGCATCACGCCTGCCCTCTCGGAAGACTGCCGCATCTTTATCCTGTGGGCCGCCAGAGAGGCCAGCGCCTTGGGGGCACGCGTCAGTTTCGACGTCAACTTCCGCTCGAAGCTGTGGAGGACGGAGGAGGCCCGAGAGTTCGTCGAGGAGATCCTGCCTCATGTCTACCTGCTCTTCGCCGGCGACGAGGAAGCAACGGTGCTCTGGGGCCGCGACGACGAGGCGCTGGTGCGGGAGCTGGCACACAGAGGACCGGACGAGGTGGTTCTCAAGACGGGCAGCACGGGAAGCCTGGCCCTGGTCGATGGCGAAGTCCTGGAGCACCCCGCCTTTACGGTGGCGGAGGTAGACCCCGTAGGAGCCGGCGACGCCTTCGCTGCCGGATACCTGGCCGGACATCTGTGGGATTTGCCCGCCGAAGAGCGTCTGCGCGTGGCTAACGCGATGGGCGCCCTGAGCGTCGCGACGCTTGGCGACTACGAGGGCCTGCCCAACCGGGACGAGCTAAGGGCCTTTCTCGATGATGAGAGATCTCTGGGGAGGTGAGACGCGTGGGGAATGGTAATTCCAGGACTCTACGGGAGGTGCGAGGATGCAAGAGATAGAAGGCGTTTACGTGGCCAATGTGACGCCGTTCAAGGACGACGCACATCTCCTGGCTGGCCGAGATGGGCGTGCGGGGCATCGTGCCCTTCGGCACCAACGGAGAGGGACCTTCGGTGACGCTCGGTGAGAAGCTCAGGGTTCTCGAGGCGCTGTTCGGGCGCGGGTTCCAGATCCAGATCATCCCCGCCGTCATGCAGAACAACCTGCCCGAGACCGTCGAGATGCTGCGCGCTGTAGAGGACTATCCCGCTACCGCCGTGCTCGTCCTGCCGCCCTACTACTTCAAGCCCGTGGAGCCGGAAGGGATGGTGAGCTTCTACGAGCCAGCGCTCGAGGCGACGGGCCATACCACCATCGTCTACCACATCCCCAAGTACGCCGTCCCCATTCCCGACCGGGTCGTGAGAGAACT
>JAJNDJ010000246.1 GCA_021156345.1 Rubrobacteraceae bacterium
CATCGCCTTGATGCCCTCGATCTCACACGGCGTCCCCACGACCGCGATCCTGGGGTTCGGCGGCAGGTCGTAGTCCTCGAAGTCCACGTGCCCGAGCGCGAGCGTCTGGTTGTAAAAGCTCCCCGCGCACGCCCGCACCTCCTCGGGCGTCGTCGCCAGGAAAGCCTCGCCCTTCCAGCGTTCGGTCGCGCTCTCGCGCGCCAGCAGGGCGCCGTCGATCTCGCCGGCCTCGAGCAACGAGATCAGAAGCGCGCTGACGAAGCCCCCGTCCTGCACGCCGTCTATCCTTTTCCTGACGCGGGCCGTGTAGCTCTCCTCGACGCGCCCCATGCCCTCGATGCTCTTACCATTAGAGCTGCCAGTGATCTTCCAGGTCGACTCGTACTGCAGGCCGCCTCGGGGGCAGAAGTCCCAGCACAGAGAGCAGCCCGTGCACATCTTGACGAGCTGGGGAAGGTCGTCCTCGCCGATGCCGATGGAGTCGGTAGGGCAGGCGGCGACGCATACACCGCACTGTACGCAGCGGTCGGCGTCGATCACCGCCTTCTCCAGATCCCAGAACCAGACCTTGCCTGGAGCCTCATCGATGTCGTTCATCATCTCCCTGATATCGAAGCCGGCCACTATGAACCAACCTCGCTCTCGACCGGCTTGCGCAGCGCCGCCCGCAGCTCGGCGTTCCTCTTGCGCCTGGCCCACTCATGGAAGCGCTCGCCCTCTCGCCGCTCCTTTTCGAACTGCTCGAAGACGGCAACGAGGGCGTCAGGGACCTCCCCTGCCGGCTTCGCGCCCTCGACCCAGTCGATAAACGCAGCATCCTTGCCAAGAGAGCCGCCAAGCCCTATGTCCACGCCCTCGACGATCGCGTCACGCGTCTTCGCGGTCTCGCCGCGGAAGCCTATGTCCCCGATCTGTGGCTGCGCGCAGGAGGCCGAGCAACCCGAGAAGTGCATCCTCACGGCCTCCTGGCCGATGTCTCCGACCCTATCGTCCATCTCGCGGGCCCACTCTAGGGCCCTGACCTTGGTCTCGACGATGCCGAAGCGGCAGAACTCGCTCCCCGTGCACGCCACGACGCCGCGTTCGAACGACCCAGGGTTCGGGGAGTACCGTGCCAGAAGGGGCTCGGCCAGAAGTTCGTCGAGGCGGTTCTCGGGAACGCCCGTAAAGATAAGGTTCTGGTCCGTGGCCAGACGGACCCCATCCCCGTACTCCCCAGCGAGCCTGCCAGCCTCCTCGAACTGCTCACCGCTCATCCTCCCCACAGGCACGTTCAGGCCAACGTAGTAGGGGCGGGTCTGAGACTCGCCCCTACGCTGGGCGTGGACTCCGATGTGATCCCCGCGGTATCTCTTCGTGAGATCTTCTCCGGCGGGCGTGAGCCCGATGGAAACGCGCTTCGCGAGTTCTTCGCGGAAGCGTTCGGGACCGAGCTCCTGGACCAGGTAGCGCATCCTCGCCGTCCAGCGGTTCTCCCTGTCCCCAAGCTCGCCGAAGACCTGGGCTATGCCACGGGTAATCTCCACTGCATCTTCTGGCCTGACGAACACGTCGATATCCGAGGCCATCCTCGGGCCATCGGAGAGGCCGCCGCCAACACGCAGATTGAAGCCTAGCGTGCCGTCTTCCATTCGGGCAGGGAGCATGCCTACGTCGTTGATCTCGGCCTGTGCGCAGTCCTCCAGGCATCCCGTGACGCTCATCTTGAACTTCCTCGGCAGGTTCGCGTACTCGCGGTTGCCGGTAAAGTAGGCGGAGATAGCCTGCGCCACGGGGTAGGCGTCTATGGCCTCGTTATGGCCGAGGCCCGAGACGGGGCAACACAAAACGTTGCGGGCCGAGTCGCCGCAGGCCTGCACTGTCGTGATGCCGGTCTCCTCCAGGCGGCGCCAGATCTCGGGCACGTTCTCCATCTTGATCCAGTGCATCTGCACGTCTTGGCGCGTGGTCAGATCGAGGAAGTTGTTTCCGAAGTGCGGGTTGGGCACAGGGCCCCGCGCGAAGTCGGCCGCTATCTTACCTACCACCCTGGTCTGCTCGGGCGTCAGGACGCCGCCAGGGATTTTGATCCGCATCATGAACGCGTCGCCGCCCTGCTTCTGCGGGTAAATACCGACCCACTTCAACCGCTCGACCTCGCCAGGGACGGCGTCCATGGCGGAGAGGTCCTTGGAGTAAGTGTCTATTATGGCCCCATACACCTCTAGGGGATGGCGCTCTTGCTTGATCTTCTCGACCTTGTTCAAGGTCTGGTCTTTCCTCAGGAATCTCATGGTGTAGAACCTGCTCTTTTGACGAGAGAATCTCTGAAACTCAGGCGCCCGCGCGTCTGATCTTGCCGCCTTCGACGTGGATGCCGCACTCCGTCTTGTCGGTTCCGGCCCACCGGCCGGCCCTGGGATCCTCGTCGTGGTGCACGGGTCTCGTCTGCGGCTCGCAGCCGATGCTCTTGTAGCCCTGGTGCAGGAGCGGGTTGACGGGCACGTCGTGCGCCCTCACGTAGTCCCACACCTGCGCTTCCGTCCAGTCAGGCATGGGTGCTATCTTGGCGGCCTGGTAGCGCTCCTCCCAGGCGACTACCTTCGTGCCTGCCCTCTGCGGGGTCTGCTCCCTGCGGATGCCAGTCATCCAGGCGTCGTAGCGGTTCAGCGCCCTTTGCAGGGGTTCGATCTTGCGGATCTGGCAGCACAGGTTCGGGGTGCAGGTACGCATCTGCTCGCCGAAGCGCTCTACCTGCTCCTCGATCGTAAGCTCGGGCTTCAAGACCTCGACAGGCAGCTTGTAGCGCCGCATGACCTCCTCGCGGAACTCG
>JAJNDJ010000247.1 GCA_021156345.1 Rubrobacteraceae bacterium
TCGCAACCCGGGACGCCCCGTGATATCATCGCCCGAGGACGTTGACGGTCTTTTGAGGGGTCGGATCGCTAATCTCGACCGGGAGAATTTCGTCGCGGTACTCTTGAACACCAAGAACGAGGTAATAGCGTTTCCGACTATCTCGGTTGGCACGCTTTCGGCGTCTCTGGTTCACCCCAGGGAGGTATTCAAGCCGGCGATCCGGGCTAGCGCGGCGGGTATAGTGCTCGCCCACAACCACCCTAGCGGCAAGGTCGGACCGAGTCGGGAGGACCGAGAGGTCACGAGGCGGCTCAAGGAGGCCGCCGAGATAATCGGTATCGAGGTCCTGGATCATGTGATCCTGGGCGACGGTTACTTTAGTATGAAGGAGCACGGAATCCTCTAGCCGCCTGAGTGGTGGCGCGGGGTCGTTCGATACGGAGGATGGGTCGCGTATGTTCGGAGGACTGTTCGGGCGAGACATTGCGATAGACCTTGGAACCGCGAACACGATCGTGTTCGTCAAGGGACAGGGGATCGTACTCTCTGAGCCCTCGGTGGTCGCAATAGACATCAAGACGGATAAGGTCGTGGCCGTCGGGTCAGCGGCGAAGCGGATGCTCGGGCGCACGCCGGGCAACATAGTCGCGATGAGGCCCCTGAAGGACGGTGTGATCGCCGACTTCGAGGTCACGGAGAAGATGCTCGCTTACTTTATCCGCAAGGTGCAGCCGCAGCGCCTGTTCTTCCGCTCGCTCATCGGGCCGCGGGTCGTCGTATGCGTACCCTCGGGCGTGACGGGCGTCGAGCTCAGGGCGGTCAAAGAGGCGACCGAGTCGGCTGGGGCCCGCCAGGCGTACACCATCGAGGAGCCGCTGGCTGCTGCCATAGGGACGGGCCTGCCCGTCAACGAGGCCCAAGGGTCGATGGTCGTAGACGTAGGCGGCGGGACGAGCGAGGTCGCCGTCATCTCCCTAGGCAGTATCGTCACCAATTCCTCCATCCGCATTGCCGGCGACGACATCGACGATGCGATCTCCTCCTACATACAGAAAGAGTACAAGCTCGCCATCGGCACCCAGACGGCCGAACAGCTCAAGATCGAGCTCGGCAGCGCTTTCAGGCTCGAAGAGGAGGAGTCGGCCGAGATAAGGGGCAGGGACCTCGTCACGGGGCTGCCCAAGACCATCGTCATAACCAGCGAGGAGATCAGGGAGGCCATAAGCATTCCTGTCGACGCGGTACTCGCGGCCGTGCGGGATACCCTGGACCGCACGCCTCCCGAGCTCGCATCGGACATAATGGACAGGGGGATGATCCTCGCTGGTGGCGGGGCGCTCTTGAGGCACCTCGACGAGCGCCTCAGGCGTGAGACGGGCATACCCGTGCACGTCGCTGACGACGCGCTGATGTGCGTGGCTATCGGCAGTGGCCGCTCCCTCGAAGAGATCAACTCCTACCGCAGCGCCCTCTCCTCGGCCTAGAGCACGACGTGGGCCGCAACAAGTCCAGTGCCGCGAGCGGTCTTGCGGCCCTCTTTATCCTCAGTATAGTCAGCGTAGCGCTCTTCACCGTCTACGTGAAAGAGGGCGACTGCACCCGGGAGCAAGATTGCGGACCCTTGCATACGGTCCAGCTCGGCGCGGCCGAGGTATTGCAACCGGCGCGCAGCGTCTTTGCCACCCTCTTCGAGCCGCTGCAACGGGCGAACGAGAGCGTGCAGGGCGCCTTCGACAACAGTGAGGAACAGAGGCTGGAGCGCAAGTTGCAAGAGTCCCAGGCCCTCGCGGCCCAGGCGTCCCGCCTCGAGCGTGAGAACGCCCGCCTACGCGAGCTCCTGAAGGGGCAGAGGTCCGCCTACGAGTACGGCCCGCTCGCGCAAGTCGTCGCGCCGGTAGGGGATCAGTTCACCCAGAGGATAGTCATCAACGTAGGCACCGAGGACGGCGTCGAACCCAACAGGCCAGTGGTAATCGGCGAGAACACACTGGTCGGGCGCACCACGGAAGTCTCCAAACATACAGCCCAGGTCATGCTTATCACGGACCAGATGTTCGCGGCGGGGGTCAGGATCATCCCTCCCGCCGAGTTCGACCCGGCTTCCGGTGAGCTTAGCCCTGCCGTCACGGCCGAGAACGTCTCCTATGGCCAGGGGCTTCTGGAAACCAACCTCGAAGGATACTTCGGGGTCGACCTGGTCAGCCTCAAGGCGCGTGCCGAGGAGGGCGACTTCGTCGTTACTAGCGGGAGGGCCGGAGACAAGGAGCTCTTGTTTCCTCCTGGGCTGTACGTAGGTAAGGTCGAGGCGGTCAGCTCGCAGGATATAGAGCAGTTCAAGAAAATAGTAGTCGACCCGGCCATGAACCCCCAGGACCTCGAAGAGGTGCGGGTCATCGTCGACTGGGCCGGCAGGGAGGGGTAGAGACACTCGGTGGAGCAGGCCTCCGTCATCCGCGCCGCGATCGTCGTTGCGATCGCAGCGCTGCTCGACGCCGTCGTGGTACCTTACCTGACCTTCGGCTTCTTCTCACCAGGGCTGACCCTGATCGCAATCGTCTTCGCCGTTGCTCCTCTTAGGGATCTCCAGGCCGTGTTGCTCGGCTTCTTCGGGGGCATACTCCTCGACGCCCTCGGCAGCGACCTCTTCGGGGTCGGGGCGCTAGGGGGCCTGATCGCGGCCATGCTCGCCTCCCGCTCCAGCGCCGTGCGGCGAAGGGGGTCGGAGAGAGTGCTCCTCGCCCAGGTCGCAGGCCTCGCCGTCGCCTGCTACGACCTCCTCGGCTACAGCGCCCGCTGGCTCGCCGGCCTGGGAGTACCGCGAGTACCGCAGCTTGGCGAATATGCCGTTGGCGGAGTGCTCCCCGACGCCCTCGTCAACGCCCTGCTCGCCTTCCTGGTCGGCGGGTGGCTGTTGAACGTCGTGGACATCAAACCTCCCCACGGCTAGTCAGCAAGTCAGCAAGTCGCCTGGAACAGGCGACTTGTCAGCATTTCAGCTTTTGCGCGCTTGCGAGTGCTGGCTGACTGGCTGACAAGGCGGCGGAGCCGCTGTGCTGAAGTGCTGGCAAGCGGAGGCCTTAAGGCCGGAGCGTGCTGACCAGCT
>JAJNDJ010000248.1 GCA_021156345.1 Rubrobacteraceae bacterium
GAGAAATGCTCCCTGACCACCTCGGCGGCCAGATAACCCGACACCTCCCCCGTAGTGACGCCTCCGACCCTGGGGAGCTCCTCGCACACGACAACGGGAGCGTCGCACTCGGCGCCTTTGTAGATCCTGATCCAGCAGCATCCGGCCCCGAGCCTGTAGCCCGTCCTATGATGCATGTACTCGTGCGTGAGGTTCATCTCATCTCGCAACCCGCATTCTACAGGGTGACACCGCGCCAGGCCCGGAGCAACTCCTGCTCCCTCTCTGGTGTCAAGCCCGCTGCCAGCTCCGTACCCACCGGCCTCGCGCGGTCCCACTTCAGCACGTCCTCGATCGTCTCGGACAGGGGTCGGAAAGCGAGTCCTTTCTCGACAGCCCTGCTGCAGTCTATGTCCAACAGGGCGGCATCCTCCCGCGGCACCCACAACGGCAGCTCCGTGAACGGCTCCACTCCGTGCTCCTCCAAGAAATCCTCGGAGACCCAGATGAGCTCCGCGTCACCGCCGACGGCCTCGCACGCGTTGAAGAGCGTGATCCGATGGCCTCTCCCGAGCGCCGCCTCGACGAGGTGGCGCCCGAGAAATCCGGTGCCGCCCAGGATCAGGACGTCCATCGGCGCCTCTTTCTTAGTTGCCGACAGCGATGCCGCGTTCTTCCGGACGGCTTATGACTCTGTCGATGACGCCGTACTCCACAGCGCCCTCGGAACTGAGTATGTAGTCGCGGTCGGTGTCGCGCTCTATCTTCTCGTAGTCCTGGCCGGTACGCTCGGAGAGTATGGTGTTCACGCGCCGCTTCTGGCTCATGATCTCCCTGGCGTGTATCTCCACGTCCGAAGCCTGCCCGCCTAGCCCCTGTATGGATGGCTGGTGTATCAGGATACGCGTGTTGGGTAGCGCGCTCCTCTTGCCCTTCGCACCGGCCGCGAGCAGGAAAGCTCCCGCCGACGCCGCCATCCCCAGGGCGGTCGTCGCGACGTCGGCGTTGACGAACTGCATCGTGTCGTACATCGCCAGCATCGCCGAGCCGCTGCCACCAGGGGAGTTGATGTACAGATGGATGTCCTGCTCCGGGTCTTCGGCATCCAGATGCAACAGCTGCGCCATGATCACGTTCGCCACCTGATCGTCGACCGGAGTGCCGAGGAAGACGATCCTGTCCTTTAGCAACCGCGAATAGATGTCCATGGTCCGCTCCCCACGCGGACTCTGCTCCGTCACGTAGGGAACGACCAGCCTCGGATCCAAACTCATCACTAAACTCCCTCTACTTGCGCCAACACGCTATACTCCAGGTAGCGTAACATTGTTGTAGGATTGATGCAAGTTTTTTGCAGTGTTTTGGAGGTATGGAGCATGGACCTTCCGCGTTTGCGGCGCATTCGGCAGGGGGCTGTGATGAGCCAGGAGGAGTTGGCTGAGAGGAGTGGGGTTGCGCGGGACACGATCTCGAAGCTGGAGACGGGGCGGAGGGGAGCGTACCCATCCACGATACGCAAGCTCGCCGCTGGTCTCGAGGTGCGGCCACAGATGCTCATGGGTGGCGTCGAGTATCTGGAGGAGGATCCTGGATCAGAGCAGATCGAGAACAAACGTTCGGAGGAGCCTGGACGGGACAGAAAGGTCGGGTTCTAGCCACTACTCCTTCCTGTATGGCTTACCGATGGCGGCGGGGGCTATGGCGCGACCGCCGAAGCCGGCCAGGACGATTATGGTGAGGAGGTAGGGGAGCATCTCGATGAACTCGATGGGGATGGCCTGTTCGTTGACACTGAAAGTAACGGCCTGTCCGAAGCCGAAGAGCAGGGCCGCTCCGGCCGCGCCGATAGGGTTCCAGCGGCCGAAGATCAGGGCCGCAAGGGCGATAAAGCCTCGGCCGCCGGTCATGTTCTCGGTGAAGGCCGAGAGCAGTCCCATCGAGAGGTAGACGCCGCCGCAGGCTGCCAGCAGGCCGGAGAGGGCGACGCCGTAGTAGCGCATCCTGGCCACGTTGACGCCGGCCGTGTCCACCGCCTCAGGGGCCTCGCCCGTGGCCCTGAGCCTCAGTCCGAAGGGGGTTCGGAAGACCACGAAGAAGACCACGGGGACGAGCACGTACATCAGGTAGACGAGCAGGCTCTGGTCGAAGAGAGCGCGGCCTATTATGGGGATGTCCGAGAGAAGTGGGATCGCGGCGGACGCGAAGCCGTTCACGCGCGGTGAAGTTCCCCCCGCGCCGAAGATCACCACCATCAGGAAGCCCGTACCGCTCAGTGCCAGCAGGTTGATCGCGGTGCCTGAGATGATCTGGTCAGCCTCGAAGGTCACGCACATGAGAGCGTGTATGAGGGCTAAGTCCTTCGAGACCTATGTTGACGACCCCGCTCCTCTCGCTGAACAGACCGCCGAGGGCGGCGAAGACGAGCGGTGTCGCGTTCCTGACGGTGGACTGGAGTATAGGACCTATGGCGCCGAGAAAGTCCTCCACTACAAGCCCCGTTCATTCTCGAGGTGGGTGCCGGCGGCGAAGTCGCGGGCGCGCTTGCCGACGATCAGCTCGACCAGCTTCGTGGCCGTTACGAGCAGCAGGATGACCGCGAGCAGCACATTGGCGAGCTGAAGCGGCACGTCCGTGGCGAACTGCATCTCCTGTGCACCAGAGGTGAGCGCACCGAATAGAAGCGCGCCGAGAATCACCCCAACAGGGTGGTTGCGTCCGAGGAGCGCGACCCCGATGCCGTTGAAGCCGAGGTTGGTGACGAAGGGAACGTCCATGTTGCCGTAGACCCCGAGCACCTCGACGCCGCCTCCGAGGCCAGCCAGAGAGCCGCCGATGGCGAGCGCGAGGATCGTGTTCAGCCCGAGCCGCATGCCGGCGTAGTTCGCAGCCCCGGGCGAGAGGCCGACCGCGCGTAGCTCGAAACCGCGGCGTGTCCTCCACAGGAGGACGTACACCACGACGGCAGCGACGATCGCCATAAAGAAACCGTAGTTCGCCCGCCCGAGGGCTGCGCTTATCGTCGGTATGCGGGCGGCGAGATCAATCGTCTCCGTGCCAGGGATGGGTCCCTTCTGGCCCAACGGATGCTGGGCCAGGTAGTACGCCAGGTAGATGCCGACGTAGTTGAGCATGATCGTCGTGATCACCTCGTGCGCCCCGAAGTAAGCCTTGAGCACGCCGGGGATGGATCCCCACAGGAAGCCGGTGATCGCGCATGCTGCCAGGACCAGGGGGATGGCGATCGGTCCGAGAAAGCCGAGCGAGACCCCGAGCCAGGCCGCGGTGACAGCGCCTAGGAAGAGTTGTCCCTCGCCCCCGATGTTGAAGAGCCCGGCCCGGAACGCCACGGCCACGGCCAGCCCTGTGAAGATGAGGGGCGTCGTGTACAGCAGGGTACGTCCCAGCGCGAAGGGATCTCCTACCGCGCCCTCCAGGAGGGCTGCGTAGGCTGCGAAAGGGTTGTTGCCCGTCGCGAGGACGATGACCGCCCCAATGATAAAAGAAAGGAGGATGGCTATGAGGGGGAAGAGCAGCGCCCCCGCTGCGCCGGCGACCATCCGCCCGAGGGCCGAACCTCTCCCTTCAGTCACGCCGGGCTCCTGACTCACGCGCTCTTCTCCTCGATTTCATGCCCCGCCATCAGGAGGCCGAGTTCTTCGTCCGTCGCGTCCGGCCCGACCTCGCCGACGATCCTGCCTGCGTAGATGACGAGTATGCGGTCCGAGAGTGATCGGATTTCCTCGAGCTCCAGGGAGATCAGCAATATTGCCTTGCCCTCGGAGCGCTGCTTCAGGAGCTGGCGGTGGATGAACTCTATCGCGCCGACGTCAACGCCGCGGGTCGGCTGGGCTGCTATCACAACGCCGGGATCGCCCGAGAGCTCGCGCGCGAGGACGGCCTTCTGCTGGTTGCCCCCTGAGAGCGAGCCGGCCCTGGCGTCAGGGTCGGCAGGACGCACGTCGTAGGCACGCAGCGACTCCGCCGCTCGGCGGCGCATGATCTTCGGGAAGATCCAACCGAACCGCGAGAACGGCGGCTCGTCGTAGGTCTTCAAGGCGTTGTTCTCGTAGAGGGCGAAGTCCTGCACCAGCCCCTTGGCCGCCCTGTCCTCGGGCACGTAGGCAAGCCCACGCCCCTGGAGGGCATCCGCGCCGAGTCTGGTAACGTCCTCGCCGTCGAGGTAGACAGCGCCGCCCTCGATGGGTCGGGTGCCGGCGAGGGCCTCTGCAAGCTCCGTCTGGCCGTTCCCGTCAACTCCTGCCACGCCAAGGATCTCGCCGCCGCGTACTTCGAGGCTCACGCCGGCCACAGCCTCCTCACCCGTGCCGGAACGGACGCTCAGGTTCTCCGCTGACAGGCGCACCTCCTCGGAAGTCTGGGCCATCTCCTTCTCCACGCGCAGGAGCACCTCGCGGCCAACCATCAGGCGCGCCAGCTCCCTCTCGTTCGTCTCGGCGGCCTTCACCGTGTCGACCACCCTGCCGTCGCGGATGATCGTGATCTCGTCGCCGACGCCAAGCAGCTCCCCCAGCTTGTGGGTTATCAGGATTATGGAGAGTCCGTCGGCGACCAGTACCTTCAAGACGGCGAAGAGGTCCTCGGTTTCCTGCGGTGTCAGGACGGCAGTGGGTTCGTCGAGGACCAGGATGCGTACGTTGCGGTAGAGGGCCTTCAGGATCTCGACCCTCTGGCGCACCCCCACGGAGAGGTCGGCCACACGCGCCCGCGGGTCCACCTGCAGGCCGTATCGCTGCGAGAGTTCCTCTGTCGCCCTTACAGCCTCCTCCAGGTTCAAGGAGAGGCCCTTGCGGGGCTCCGCGCCGAGGACGATGTTCTCGGCCACGGTGAGCGGCGGTATCAGGGTGAAGTGCTGATGGACCATCCCGATGCCGCGAGAGACGGCGTCTTTAGGGTCCCTGATCTCGACCCTCTCGCCGTCGACGAAGATCTCACCCTCATCAGGGGTGTAGAGGCCGTATAGGATCTTCATCAGGGTGGACTTGCCCGCGCCGTTCTCGCCGAGGATGCCGAGGACCTCACCGGACCTTGATGTCGCCGCTTATGATCCCTTTCTCGGCCTTGCCAACCTCGTCCTTGACATTCTGGGGAACGTCTTTGTCGAAGCGGCCAAACGGGGCCAGGGAGATCCCCTTATCCTTCAGGCCGCGATCCACGGTCGTTCCTGTGGGCTTCTCACCCTTGGAGACGCTGTCTATCGTCTGGTAGACGGCGTTGTCCACCCGCTTGACCACGGAGGTCAGGATGGGGTCTTTGGGGAACAGCTTGGCCTGGTCGAGGTCGACGCCGATCGCGAAGATCTTCTCCTGGCTCGCCGCGTCGAAGAGGCCCGCGCCCGTGTTACCCGCAGCATGGTAGATGATGTCGGCGCCCTGGTTGATCTGCTGGAGGCTGATCTCCTTTCCCTTCGCCGGGTCGTTGTACGCGTCCGGCGTCGCGCCCGCATACTTTACGAGCACTGTGCAATCGGGGCACACGGACTTCACGCCCGCCTCGTAGCCGGCCTGGAACTTCTCGATCAATGGCCCCGTCTGTCCTCCGAGGAAGCCAACGATCTTCTCGTCGGAGGAGGTGTACTCGGTATCCTCCTGGGTCATAAGCCCTGCAACGATCCCGGCCAGATAGCTCCCCTCCTGCTCCCTGAAGACCAGGTCCATGGTGTTCGGCGTATCCACGACAGAGTCGACGATGGCGAACTGCGTATCGGGGAACTGCTTGGAGATCTGGGTAAGATCCTCGGTCATGAGGTAGCCGACGGCGATCACGGGGTCGAACCCGTTCTCGGCGAGCTGGGTGAGATTGTCAGCGTAGTCCGTCGGGGCTGTCGACTCTAGGAAGTCACCCTTGACCCCGAAGTCCTTCTCGGCCCGTTTGAGCCCCGCGTAGGCCGAGTCGTTGAAGCCATCGTCGCCAAGCCCCCCTACGTCGAGCACCAGCCCGGGACGAACAGACGAAACTCAATCTTGTACGCATGGGACCTCCTTTTACAGAAGACCGCTCCTCGTTCGAGCCTCGACGGGCGGCCGACTCCTTGACTGTTCGTCCGGTGGATCGTGCACAGCATCACATAGAGTAACGCATTGTGCTGCCACACACGGCACAAATGATCGTCCCCGGCTCTGATGATGGCGAGCGAGGTGCACAGCTTGGGAGGCTCCCTGATGATACCTACGCAGACACCGCGGCCAGCGCCTGTAGTCCCGGGGTTACCCGGGCGATCTCCTCCCAATTCTCCCCCGCATTCGCGCCCCGCAGTATCGTCCCGTCTCCAAAGCCAGCGTACAAAACCCCAGGCGTCTCCGGGTCAGGGCTGAGCGCGTAAGGGAAGGCGTCAAGGCCTTCCAGAGCCACCTGCCACGGCCCGTCCCCCATCCTGCGGTAGATGGTTGCGTCCGATGCGCCCCCGCCGTGCGCCCGGCCTGGTCCCCAGGCTGCCGAAGCGTAGACGAGCGAGGGGTCTTCCGCGTCAGCGGCCAGTCCCCATACGTAGTGTAGGTCCATCCCCTCGTCAGCGGCCTCCCAACTGTCCCCGAAGTCCGTGCTCCTGGCGAACCCGCCGCCCCCGGCCTCGTACAGGAGCTCAGGGGCTCCGGGATGGGCGAACAGGGAGTGGCAGTCGGGCTGGGCGCCGGGCCTCTGGTCCTGCCAGGTCTCACCGCCGTCGGCGCTCCTCACCACCCCGCCAAGCTCTATGCCGGCCACGACGAGGTTCGGGTCTGAATAGGAGAGCGCGATCGCGCGGACGTGGGAGGTCCAGGGCTTGGGTGGGAAGCTCCAGGTGGGCGCGGAGGGAAGATTCCTCATGCCCTCCAGCTCGCGCCAGGACTCACCGCCGTTACGGCTTACGAACAGGGCCGAAGGCTCTGTCCCTGCATAGACGGCCTCCGAGGTGCCGACGTAGAGGGTGTTGGGATCTTCGGGATCCAACGCCAGGCACCGGGCGCCGCGCCCACCCAGCCCGGTCTCGACCCTACCGTCCTCTATTACGGACACGGCATTTCCTCCGGCTATATACAATCGTGCCACGGCGTGACCTCCTTTTTCTCTAGAAGCAGCCGATACCTGATGCTACTGAAGCAACTTCTTCAGGTTCTCTTCCAGGTAGTCTGCGGTTACGCGGTCTTCCGGGGAGTATGCGACGGCCTCCTTGCAGAGGTGGTAGAGGGCCAGCGTACGGGTCGGAGAGAGTCGCCTGCTCCCGGCATGCTCCAGGACGAGCCGCATCAGCTCCAGTGCGACTTCGGCCTCGCTCTTGCGCTGCTCCATACGGATGTCTCCCTCCGGGCCGGTCTGTGCGGGCAATTATACCGGCGGAGCGAGCGGCTATGGTAGAATCGGGGGCGCTTTGATCCCGCATTCAAGCCCCAAGAGGGACTCAGAGACGCGGCCCTGCTGCCCGCGAGAGGTGAGGGATGCCCGTGGGTGAGCCGAGCAGACCTTACGTCGTCTGTCCCGTCTGCGGCCACGTATTCAGGTCCACCCACGCGAGCACCTACATCACCGTCGGCAGGGAGGCCGACCTCTGCCCCAAGATTCCTGGCCGACCTTCGGACGGGGCGCGTTTGATCCGCAGTGCCGTGACCATGTGCCCGGTGTGCTCGTTCGCGGCAGGCGAGGCTTTCGACGACCTCGACCTGACCTTCGACGAACGCTACGGTATAGAGGAGCGCCTGAAGGAGGACGGCCTGCTGAAGGTCTTCCGCAAGGGCCAACCGCCGTGGCTCGGCTTCCACGCGGCCGAGGTCTGCGGAAAGGAACGGAACCTGAGGTCCCGTGAGCTTGGCGACCTGTGTCTGCGCGCCTCCTGGGTCTGCCGCAAGGAAAGGGAGCGTCCCTTCGAGAGCACCTTCCAGCTGAGGTCCCTTCGTCACTTTATGCGCTCCCTACAGGAGGACGACCTCATCGGGCGCGAGCTCTCCGTCACCACATACCTGGTCGGGGAGCTGAACCGCCGTCTCGGCAACCACCGCGAAGCGCTCAACTGGTACGTAAACGCAGGACGCACGACCGAAGGCGACCCCCGCGTAGCCTGGCTCGACCGTCTCATTGATAGGCAGAGCAAACTCGCCAGGGAGCAGGCGGCGTGATAGCTGATCAGCACGCCCCGGCTGGCGCTTTCGCTTGTCAGCTAGGTCCGGTACGCAGTCGACGGCGAAGCCGAGGGGGTCGATACGAACAGTGTGATCTTCGCCCGCATCGCGTGCACGGAGTTGCCTGATACCTGTACCCTGTTATTCGATGGTCTCTGACACGACCCGATCCCCGGCTTCTTTGTCAGGGACCCAGTAGGAGATTCCGCCTATGTACTGTGGGGTGCCTGGGTAGAGCTCGGCGTCCCCGATGCCTGAGAGGCTGGTTTGGACTGCGAAGCGGGTGGCTTCGAGGGGGTTCATGTTCGTGTCGATGTTGCGCCACGTGGCCCTTGCTGTAACGGGAAGGCGCGGCAGTTTGGCGGGCGAGGTGGCTTCGCGCGCCAGCTCCCGCAGGAACATCTGCTGGCGGCCTATCCTCCCGATATCTGCCGTCGGGCCGCCCCTGTAGCGGACGTAGGCGAGGGCCTGCATCCCGTCCAGGGTCTGAGTGCCTGCCGGTATGTAGACCCGGCGTCCATCGATGCCGACCCTTATAGGTTTGTCTACGTCGAGTGTGATCCCACCTAGGGCGTCGACGATCTCCTCAACCCCGCCGAAGTGTACGATGACGTAGTCGTTCATCCGGACCTCGGTCAGGTTCTGGAGTGTCTCGACGGTCAACTCCGGGCCTCCGCTAGCGAATGCGGCGTTGATCTTATCCTCCCCGATACCGGGGATCTCGACCAGCGTGTCTCGCGGCACGGCGAGCATACCGTCTCCCGCCTTGGCGACCACGATGGTGTCCGAGCGCGAGGGTTCCCCGGCACGCGCATCGCTCCCCAGCAAGACCACCCGCTGCCCGCCGAAGGGTGCGATCAGGTAGACGAGCACGAGGGCGAAGAGTACAAGCAGGATCAGGAGCAAGGGCCTGAGGACTCTACCCCGCCTCTTACCGTCGAGACCCCGACGTCCTGCCCTGTAGACTTTCATGCCCATCTCACTATTGTAGTTAATAAAGGTGAGGTTGACGTCGCACGCGGGCGTCTCGCCGCGTAGACGCTACAAGGCGGAGGCCTCCTATCGGCGTGATCTCTAACCCATTCTCGACCCTTGGGATGGGAGTATACTGGAGGGCGTGGAGAAGCTGGAGACAGCGTCGTTCGAGATCGAAGAAGAGCGGGTGGCGTGGGAGGGCCTGGCCTCGTCTTGTGCTGCGCCCATCCGAAGGTTCGCAGCTTTTGCTCTGGTCGGCTTCACCTCCTTTATCGGTGACGATGCTCCTCGGCGTCGCCGTCGCCATCGGGGGGTATCTGATCTGGCTCATCAGGAGCCTGAGGTCGTACGCAGCCTTCTCGGCGGTACTGAGCAGGGGCGGCCTGGACCCCCATCGCCCGACCGCAGGGGGACTCAGGGCATACTCGGACGAGCAGTTGCTCGCTCTGCGTTCCCGCTACGAGCGGCTGCACGAAGGGAAGCTCAGGGAACGTCTCGGACGCATCTTCGGGTTCCACGGTAACGACGAATTTACGCTGGGACCGCTGAGTGTGCTCCCAGGCACGTTCGAGATGGGCACCCTCAGGGTCGAGTGGGAGACGCAGTTGATCCTGCGCTCAGGCGAACCGATGCCTGAGATCTCCTGGTGGACCGAGGGACGTCACAACCTCCTACCGCGCAGGCCCGATGAGGCTCGCAAGCTCGTCTACGCCCTCCGCTACACGGGCGACTCCGTGCGCGAGCTAAAGCGCCGCTACGGCTACAGGACCGATCGCTGGCACGCCACCGTCCCCGAAGGTAAACTCTTCGACGCCGTCCGCGACCTCGAAAGCTCCCACCGCATCCAAATAGCCCTCAGCCGAAGCGGGTTTAGGAAGGGCCACCCTTCCTAAACCCGCGCTGGTCAGCATTTCAGCACGCTCAAGCCTTCGGCTTTCGCTTGTCAGCAGTCAGCTTTTTATTTTGGCTGA
>JAJNDJ010000249.1 GCA_021156345.1 Rubrobacteraceae bacterium
TCCGAGGAGATGTGGCGCCGGGTGCTCGCCTTCCTGGATCGGATCGACACCCCAGGGTCGGACGTCGAAGGCGAGACCCACTAGCCGGCTTCGCCGCTGCCAGCCGGTGTGCGTGCCCGCCGACACATCTCATCCGCGTCAATCACGTCGGTCCGTTGGAGCGTGCGAGGCAGCTGGAGGGATTCGGCTACTTGGGGATCTCGCTGCAGCAGCCGCTGGGGTTGGACTTCCAGAGCGCCTGCAACCTAATAAACTAGGCGGCCCTCGAACACCTACCCAACCTACAAGGTGCTACGTACGAGACCCCGGCGAGTCCTTATTCATCCAACCTCGTAGAAGGTTGATTCTGCGAACTTCGCCTGTACGGAGTTCTCGGAAGATCTCGTGCGGCAGATACCGACCAGGAGTATTCTTGTTGCATGAGCGAGGAACAGAGAACGCTTAGAGTCGGAGTGCTGGGCGCGGGTCCGATCTCGCAGGCGGCTCACTTCGAGGCGTGCAGGAAGGCGGAGAACGCCGAACTCTACGCTATCTGCGATGTGGCCGCGGACCTTCTGGAGAGGGTGGTCGCTATCCACACGCCCAGGAAAGCTTTCGGCGATTACGATGCCATGCTCGCTGACCCCAACGTCGACGCGATCATCGTCGCCGTTGCCGACCAGTTCCACGTCCCTATGGCTACAAAGGCCCTCAAAGCCGGCAAGCACGTTCTGGTGGAGAAGCCGATGGGCGTCACCGTCGAGGAGTGCGAGAGTCTGCGAGACGCCGCCGAGACGTCCGAGCTCATTGTGCAAGTCGGTACCGAGAAGCGGTTTGACGAGGGCATCGCCTTCGCCCGCGACTTTATCAGGGAGGAGATGGGCGAGATACTCGCGCTGAAGGTCTGGTATTGCGACTCGACCCATCGCTACACAATGACCGACGCTCTGCAACCGGTGATCGAGGCGAGCGAGAGCGCGCGGAGGCCAGAGGGCGACCCAAAGGCGGACCTCAGACGCTACTACGTGCTAGGGCACGCGAGTCACCTACTCGACACGGCCCGCTTCCTGGGCGGGGAGATAGGGGTCATCCGCACCAGGCTAGCTGAGAAGTTCGGGGCGTACTGCTGGTTCTCGGAGGTCGAATATACCGACGGGAGCGTCGGTCAGCTGGACCTGACGCTGAAGGTTCGAATGGACTGGCACGAGGGCTTCCAGGTCTACGGAGAACACGGAAGCGTGATCGGGAAGACCTACAACCCCTGGTACTACAAATCGAGCGACGTGGAGTGCTTCTCCGAAAAGGACGGTCGATACCACAGGCCCCTTGGCGCGGACGGCCACTTCTTCAGGCGTCAGGTCGAGGGTTTCGCAGACTCGATACTCTACGGCGCCCCGATGCGAGGGGCGAACGCACAGGACGGTCTGGCGGCGATGCGCGGGATGGTGGCGATGACCCGCTCGGCACAGACCGGCGAGGCCGTAAGGCTCGCCGATGTCGAAGGTGGTGTCTGAGGTGCGGCTCGGGATCTTCGCTAAGACATTCGCGCGTTCGTCGCCGGAGGGCGTCTTCGACGCATTGGCCAGTCACGACCTCCGCGAGACGCAGTTCAACATGTCGGTGGCAGGGTTACCATCCATGCCAGACGAGATAGACCCGGCCCTGGCGGATCGGGTGAGGGAGGCCGCCGCCAAGCTCAACATCACGGTGGCCGCCGTCTCAGGCACCTTCAACATGGCCCACCCGGACGAGGAGGTCCGCAGGGACGGCCTGCGTCGTCTCGGCGTGATCGCGGGCGCCTGCCAGCGCCTCGGGACGTCTATGATAACGCTGTGCACCGGCACTCGGGACAGGAAGAACATGTGGCGCCGGCATCCTGGCAACGGGACACCAGAGGCTTGGCGGGATATGCTCGCTACTATGCAGGAGGCGCTCACCACGGCCGAGGAGAGCGGCGTCAAGCTCGCCTTCGAGCCAGAGATCAACAACGTCGTGGCCTCGGCCGCGAAGGGACGGCGTCTTCTGGACGAGATGCGCTCTCCGCGCCTCAAGGTGATCATGGACGCCGCCAACCTTTTCGACGCCGAAGACCCCGCCCGCCGACTCTCGCGTTCGGAGGAGGTCCTGGGCGAGGCCTTCGGGCTCCTCGGCGGGCACCTCGTCCTGGCCCATGCGAAGGACGTCAAGCGGTCGGGTGAGGTGGTCGCTGCGGGCAAGGGCTACCTTGACTACGACCTCTACCTGAGGCACCTGAGAGAGGCCGGCTACGATGGGCCCCTCGTCCTGCATGGCCTGACCGAGGAGGAGGTCGCCGGCAGCCTGGCTTTCCTCCGGAAAAAGCTGGTCGGGGCCGCTTTGGGCGGAGCCGGTACGGCCGGGGAGGCAGGACGCTGATGCCCGCCTTCGAGCGCGGCGGCCTAGCCTTCAACTACCTGGATGAGGGGGACCCCTCGGGGCGGCCCTTCGTCTTCCAGCACGGCCTCGGGGGCGACATCTCCCAACCCGCCGGCATCTTCCCGCCCACGTCGGGCGTCCGACTGCTCTCACTGGACTGCCGCGGCCACGGGGGAACGCTTCCCCTCGGCCCCGCGGACAAGCTCTCCTTTTCGTCCTTCGCCGACGACGTCGCGGCGCTGATGGACCATTTGGGGCTCCAGCGTGCCGTGGTCGGAGGTATCTCTATGGGCGCCGGGGTGGCGCTGAATCTGGCCTTACGTTACCCGCAGAGAGTGGTGGGGTTGGTCCTCTCGCGCCCGGCGTGGCTCGATTCGCCGAGACCTGAGAACCTCAAGGCATACCCGATG
>JAJNDJ010000012.1 GCA_021156345.1 Rubrobacteraceae bacterium
ATTAGCGATCCGACCCCTCAAAAGACCGTCAACGTCCTCGGGCGATGATATCACGGGGCGTCCCGGGTTGCGAACCCTTCCCAACCTCTTGCCGAACTCGACGGCGGCAAGGATCTTGCACGCCTTTGCTTCCCCGATTCCGTGCAATCCGAGCAAATCGTGAACAGAGACCCCGTGTAATCCGAAGAGATCGCCACTCTCGGAGATGACCTGCCCAGCAAGCTCGACCGCCGTGTTCTCCTTGCTCCCCGTGCCAAACAGAATGCCTAGCAACTCCGCACTGGAAAGCGCCTGAGGACCCTCCGACAAAAGCCGCTCCCGCGGCCTGAGCTCGGGAGGTAGCTGTTTGATCGTGTATCTGCGAGGTTCCACAACGGTATTTTATATTATACAGGAATCAGCCCGCTCCAGCCTTCGGTTTCAGGTTAGCTTCTTCTAGCTCCTTACTCCCGCGCCGAAGTGGGCGGGATGTTGCGGTTGAAGCGGAAGAGGTTGTTCGGGTCGTAGCGGTCCTTGAGCTCCACCAGACGCTCCCAGTCCCCCGGCGAGTAGGAGGCGTGCGTACGCTCCAGATTCCAGTCGCCCAGGACGAGGAAGTTGACGAAGGTGGCGCCCGTCTCGTAAGGGCGCATCTCCTCTGCCACGTAAGCTAGGGGGTGTGGTCACCTTAGGGTAGCCGTAAGATGGGTTTGGGCGACCGAGCAGGAGGATCGGTGATGAACCCAACAGATGAACACGTGCGACGCTTCTTAGTTCGCTACGGGGAGGCTTTGGCCGCAGGGGATCTGAAGACCATCTCCGGCTGCTACGCTGTTCCTTCCCTCGTGTTGTCGGACGCGGGCAGCGTCCCTATCGCCGCACGCCAGGAGATAGAGGCCGCCTTCGACGGGGCGGCCGAACGCTATCGCGCGCAAGGGCTCGTTGGCATCCGGCCTACCCTCCTCGCCTGGGAGGCTCTTAGCGAGAGGCTGCTCTCCGTAGACGTGCGCTGGGAGTACCTCGACGAGCAGGGTCGCAGCGCGCAGCAAAATGGCTACCGCTACGTGCTCAGGCTCGAAAACGAGGCGACGCTCAAGATCCAAGTCGTCATAGCGACTTCCTAGAGTAAGCGACCTTCAGAGAATCTTTCTTCCGGGCACTTGCGTGAAGAAAAGCAAGGGGCAGGGCATCGTGGCCCTGCCACCGCTAGCTCTAAAAGGCACCAGGGTGGCCTCCGGAAGCTTCATGAGCTCAAGGCCAGCCTGGTGCTCTGCCTATCCTCCTCCAACGGTTTACCCTACAGAGAGCGCACCCCCTGCGCTATCGGTGCTCTCGGGAGGACCACTCGTGGAGGATGGGCTTTGTTAGTGGCTAGAACTATTCCAGTAGTAGAACGACTCCCAATAGTGATCGCCAGTAGGCTTATACGTGGTCCAGGCCTTGAAATAGGGCTTGGAGGAGTTACGGTCGTCGTACTTGTGGTACTGGCAGTAATACCATCCGTCCCATTCCTGCCACTGGCCGCCCTGGGTCGTCTTCCACTTGTAGTAGACATGGACGTAGTACCACTGCTTGCCGTTGAACGTCTTCTTCTGGTATTCCTTATACCACTGATCACACCACTTATTGGCCTTCGTTGTGCCTAAGAATTGGGAGCCATCCGGTTCGCAGTACTTGAAGTAAGAAGTTGGGTAGTAATTCTTGGAGTACTTATTGCCCTCACCAGGTCCAGGCTGCCAGGCCAAGACCGGAGAAGCCACGAGCATCATCGCCGCCAACAACCCCAAAAGCAGCATCAACCTTCTCAACTCATTCTCCTTCCCAAAGCAAGTCCCTACCATTTCCTGACGGTTAGCTAAAAAACCTCCTCTCCATAAGGGCGGTCCCGTAGGGGAGGCCCCGCCACGTTGCGCAATGGGAGGAAGTATGCCAGGTTAAGAGGGCTGGCGCATCACGCAAATGGACTAATTTTAGTACTATCTCTACCAGCATCCGAGAACGCTACTTTCTAAACCGTCCGAGAAGGCTCGGAAGCGCTTGCGGCGTTGCTCCGCGAGTCACCCAGAAGGGCTCTTCGTTCCATTCCGCCCTTCGTATACTGGCCAAAGCCACGATCGGAGCGTTGCTCGTACCCTTTCCCGACATTATATGAATGACGTAAGATGTTGTGTTGAGGGAAGCGAGCGAAGGAGGACGCATGTCCAACGACGAGCGAGACAACCCGGGCATCAAGGTGCCTCCACCTCTGATCTACCTCCTACCACTACTCTTGGGGTTGATACTCGACAGAAAGGCCCACCTCCCCTTCTTGCCGAGCGGCGTGGCGCGTATCGTCGGCTGGCCCCTCATAGGTTGCGGGGCACTGATCGGAGGCTGGTGGCGTAGAACAATGCGCGACGCCGACGCGCCTATACGCACCGACAGGCCTGTTCCGAGGCTGACCACTGCAGGTCCGTTCGGCTACAGCCGCAACCCTGCCTACCTCTCTCTGGCCATGATCTACGCCGGGATAGCCGCCCTGAGGAACTCGCTGTGGGCCATCCTCTTTCTACCGTTGGTTGTGTATGTGATCGGGCGCGAGGTGATAGGGCGCGAGGAGCGTTACCTGGAACGCACCTTCGGGGAGGAGTACCTGGCCTATAAGGCTAGGGTGCGGCGCTGGGTGTAGCTGGCACAGCGTCCTAGAACCCCGTCAAGGCGAAGTTCGCAGCGTCTCCCCTCTAGGGCACTTGGGTGAATGGCGTAGGATGGCACGCTCCTGGATCATCGCAGTGGTTAGCGCCGTGACCGGACTCGCGGCGGGGTGTGGCACCCCCCTCCGAGGTCGCGGAGCTATCACTATCAGAACATGGGGTGGTCGTTCGCCGCGCTCTCAGGTACGGGCTGCACTACATCCCAGTGCTCGACAACCTTGCCGTCCTCCAAGCGGAAGATGTCCGCTAACGCAGAGCCGCGGTCTTCGGGTGAGGTCTTTAGCAGGCTGTGGGTCACGACCAGGTCCCCCTCTGCGATGGCGCGCTTTATGTCGAGGCTCAACTGGGGGAACTGCTCAACAAAGCCCTCTACGAACTGGATGAAAGCCTCGAAACCGTCGGGAGCTTGGGGGTTGTGCTGGATGTAGTGCGAGCCGCCGTAGTTCTCTACTGCCTCGGCTGGCTGCTTGTCGTTGAACGCCGTGTCGAGGTAGGCGATCACCGTCTGCTTACTGCGCTCGGGGTCGGTCATGGATCCTCCTTTCGATACATAGGGACGGATTGTACATGCCTGAGGGCAACCGATCTCAGGTAGGAACGCTCGTAAGTGAAGGACCGGGTTTGCCGAACTTCGAAGAACACGCCTTCTGAGACTGTATGAAAAAGCTTCACATGCAAGCCAATCGCCTTAGCATGAGGTGACTCATGGACTTGATATCTTCCGCACTGCGCCTTCAGGGGTGTGGGATTCCTGCGTTGGCGAGCATCCTACCTGTGAGGGCGAGCGGTAGGCCGACAACGTTCGTGTAGTCGCCGCCGATCCACTCGACGAATGATGCGGCCCGTCCCTGCACAGCGTATCCCCCTGCCTTTCCTATGCCTTCTCCGTAGTGGGCGTAGGACTCTACTTCGGCGCTACCGAGGACTCGCATGCGCACACTGGTAACGGCGTGGCGCAGGGTGAGATCTTCGCCCCTTGTGACAGCGACTCCCGTGTAGACTTCGTGGGAGCGCCCTTGTAATTTGTCTAGGAAACGCCGGATGTCTTCTTTGTTTCTGGCCTGTCCGAAGATGCGGTCGTGCGTTGGAAGGTCGGGCAGATAGACGACAGTATCGGCCGCGAGCACGACGCTATCGGGGTCTTTCGCGACGGCGAGTGCTTTGCCCTCTGCGTTGGCCCTGACGGTCTTTATGGGGTCTTCGAGTACCAGCTCGGTGAATCCGCTCTTATGGGCCTCGAACTCGTAGCCTGCGGTGTCCAGCAGGTTCACCCGCCTGGCCGACTCCGAGGCGAGCACGAGGCGCGAGCCTTTCAAGGGCCGAAGAAGAGGCCTAGCTCCCGATCTGCGCTCTGGGGCGAATCAGAACCGTGGACGAGGTTATCCGGCATGCTAAGGGCCAGGTCGCCCCGGATCGTACCAGGCGCTGCGTCGGCAGGGTTCGTGGCCCCCATAAGGGTCCTCATGGCCTTTATCGCGCCTTCGCCGCTTATCCTCATGGCGACGACCGGTGTTGCGGTAATGAACTCGACCAGTTCCTCAAAGAAAGGCTTCTCGCTGTGCTCGGCGTAGTGTAGTTCCGCCAGCTCTCTGCCGACGTCCATCAGCTTCATGTCAGCGATATCGAGGCCCTTGGCTTCTATGCGGCGGATAATCTCACCGACGAGCCTGCGGCGCACGCCGTCACCCTTGACCAGAACAAGCGTCTGTTCCATTTACTTCTCCTTATCTAACGATGGTCTTGCCGCTGCGCTGGTCGGTGCCGCAGTAAGGGCACATCCCCCACTCCATGTTGAGCGGTCTTTCGCAGTTTACGCAAGACTTCTTGAGCTCCCAGGTGCACGAAGGGCAGATCAGGTAGTCCCTCTCGACCAGGTTGCGGCAATTTGGGCACAGAAGGACGCTGTTCGTAAGCTCGCGCTCCAGCACGGCCAGCTCCAGCTCGCGTTCGCGGGACTCCTCGAGGTACTCAGGGGGGCGTACGATGAGGTAGACCAGGGTGCCGAAGTAGGGGAAGATGAAGGCGATAAACCCCCACAACACGCTCATGGCCCCCCGCCTGGAGGCGTCGGCGTAGGTCCAGTAGACGAGTGAGACCCACAACACGATGAAGAGAAGGAGCACGAGCTGGCCCGAGATCCTCAAGATCGGGCTCTCCAGAAAGCTGGAGATGATCTGGAACGGGTCAGGGTCCTGCTGGAATGCGAGCAAGGATCTCATCCGATAAACCTTATCATCACGAAGTAGCCTGCCACAAAAGAGACCACGGCGACCAACGCGAGAAGGCCGATGAGCTGCCAGGCGCCCTTATGCTTCACGCAACCACCGCAAGACCGGTGCCGCCGTGGAGAGGGACCCCGTCACGAGCACCACTCCGTCCGCGCCTCTTACCGCGTCCACGGCCACGCCGAGGGCCCCTACGGGGTCCTCTACCACTAGGACTCCCTCATCGCCACACTCGAGGAGACCGTGCTCGAGGTGCGCGGGGTCGGCGGCCCTCTCGCTCTCAGGGCGCGTCAGTACGATAACGTTGGCTTGACCTTTCAACCCGGCAAGCATAATTGCGGCGTCCTTCTCCTGCAAGACGCCGAAGACGACGCCCAAAGGACGCGCGCCGTGCGCGGCGCGCATCCCGGCGAGCGCAGCCGAGAGCCCGGCCGCGTTATGCCCCCCGTCGACCACAACGGGGACACCCTCGACCTCGTGTACCTCGAACCGTCCGGGAAGCGCCCCTCCGACAGCGAGCGCGACCTTCTGCTCGACCTCGGCGGGGATGCTCCTTCCCAGCAGTGACTCTGCTACCGCGATCCCCAGGCGCACGTCGCCCGCAGCGTACGGTGCGAGGCCTGTATATGAGGCATTCTCGCCGGCTTCGCCGGGCAGAACCAAGCTCGCCCCGAGCCGGCGGCACGCTCTGTGCGCGAGGTCGATGATTCGTCCTTCGTCCGTACCGAGAAACAGGGTCGCGCCGGGGCTCAGGCTGGCGAGCTTCTCTTCGGCTATCTCCTCGACCGTCTCACCCAGGTACTCGGTGTGGTCGATGGAGACGTTGGTGAGCACCACGGCGTCGGGCCTGACGACGGAGGTGGCGTCGTGGCGCGCGCCGAGGCCTGCCTCGAGGACAGCGTACGACAGCCCCGCCGCTGCGAACATCCCTAGGGCGCCAGCCGTAAGTAGCTCGAACTGCGAGGCGGGGATGCCCTTTCTGTCCGCAAGCTCTATGGTCTCGCTCATAGCGGCTGCGAATTCCTTCTCGGAGACCTGGCCGCCGTGGAGTACGACCCGTTCGGTGTAGGAGAGGACGTGCGGTGAGAGGTAAGCGCCTGACGGATGCCCCATCTCCTGCAGTGCCACCGCGAGAGCCAGGGCCGTAGTGCCCTTGCCGTTCGTGCCAACTACCTGCACCAGGCCAGGAAGGTCCCTCTGGGGATGGCCCATGGCTGTGAGCAGGGCTTCTATCCGCTCGAAACCGAGGGTGATGTGACGGCGCCGGTCCAACTCGGCACAGACCTGGGCGAAAGAGGTCAAGGTAGGCATGGCCGGCTCCTAGATGTATTCGTCGAGACGGCGGGAGAGCGTCTCGAGCATCCTGGAGTTGACATCCAGCTTCTCGCGCTCGCCGGCGACGACCCTCTCCGGCGCGTTGGTCACGAATTTGTCGTTGGCGAGCTTGCTCTGGGCGCGTGCCACTTCCTGCTCGGCGCGAGAGATCTCGCGCCTCAGGCGCTCTATCTCGCCGCGGCGCATCTCGTCGGAGAGCAGGATCTCAACGACCACGTCCCCCGCGGGCAATGAAGCCCGGCTCGCGCCGTTCCCGGCCTCCGCGGCTCTCACCCCGGCCAGAGCGGCGAAGACACCCTCGTCGATGCCCTGAGGCATCAGACCTTCGAGCTCGCCGTCCACCTTCGACTCGGCCCTGAACGAGCGCACCGCCGAGACGGCCCTCCTGGTGCGGTCGAGCAGACGGTCGGCCTCCTCGTCTTCGAGGGCGGGGTCGGGCTCAGGATAACGTTGCGTCGCTAGCAGGGTCTGTTCTCCCATTACGCTTGCCATCTCCTCCGTCGCGAAGGGCATGACGGGGTGCAGGAGCTTCAGGATACCGTGAAAGACCTCGCGCAGGACGCGGGGCGTCGCTGAGGAGGGGGCCGCCTTCGCTATCTCGATGTACCAGTCAGCGAACTGGTTCCAGGCGAAAGCGTAGATCCGACGCATCGCCTCCGAGAACTCGCACTCCTGGAGGTAGGCGTCATACTCCCTTACCGTGCGGCTGAACTCAGAGAGGATCCAACGGTCAGAAGGCGAGAGTTCTCCATTTTCTTCAGCCTCCGGGTAGGCGAGTACGAAGCGCATGGCGTTCCAGAGCTTCGTGACGAAGGCTCTGCCCATCTCGGCCCGCTCGCGGGAGTAAGGGAAGTCCTGGGTCGAGGACTGGTAGAGGAGGCCGAAGCGGACGGCGTCGGTTCCGTATTCGTCGAAGAGCTCCAGGGGATCTATGGTATTACCCTTGGAGCGGCTCATCTTCGTCCCGTCTTCGGCGAGCACGATAGAGTGGACATTCACCTTCTGGAAGGGGATCCCATCCTCGAAGTGCAGGCCCATCATGATCATGCGCGCCACCCAGAGGTACATGATCTCACGCGCCGTCGAGAGGAGGTCTGTCGGGTAGAAGTACCGCAGGTCTTCTGCGTCTTCGTCGGGCCACCCCAGGGTCGCGATGGGCCATAGGCTGCTGGAGAACCAGGTGTCGAACACGTCGGGGTCCTGCTCGAAACCAGCACCGGGCGACTCTTTGGAAGCCACTACCTCACCGTCAGGGCCGTACCAGACAGGAATACGCTGCCCCCACCAGAGCTGCCTTGAGACGTTCCAGTCGCGGATGTTCTCCAGCCACCTGATCGTCTCCCGCCGCCAGGAGTCGGGGTAGACTGTTATCTGGCCCGCTTTCAGCGCCTCGATGGCTGCTTCGGCAAGCGGTCCCATGGCGCACCACCACTGTTCTGAGAGCCACGGCTCGATGACCGCTCCACACCTGTCACAATGCCCGACCCTGTAGGCGTAAGGGCGGACGCCACCGAGGAGTCCCAACCCGTCCAGCTTCTTCACGACCGCCTCGCGGGCCTCCTCGCGGCTCATACCCTCGAAAGGACCACCAGCGTTGTTTATCGTCCCGTCAGGGTTCATGATGTTGACGGGATCGAGACCGAGCCTGCCGCCTATCTCGAAGTCGTTGGGGTCATGCGCCGGGGTGACCTTGAGGACACCTGTGCCGAACTCGGGATCTACGTGCTCGTCGGCGAATACCTCTATCTCCCGCTCGACAAACGGCACCTCGACCTTGCGTCCTACGAGATCTCCGTACCTCGCATCTTCAGGGTTGACGACGAGCGCCACGTCGCCTAGCATCGTTTCCGGACGGGTGGAGAAGACCTGGACGTATTCTTCTCCGTCGGGACCAGGGCCTTTGCCGTCCACGAAGGGGTAGCGGAGGCCGTAGAGCCTGCCCTCCACCTCCTCGTAGGTGACCTCGAGGTCACTTATCGCAGAACGGTCATGCGGACACCAGTTGGTGATACGGTTGCCGCGGTAGATCAAACCTTCGTCGTAAAGGCGGATAAAAGCAGTGAGCACCGCGTCGACGTAATCATCGTCCATCGTGTACCTGAGGCGACGCCAGTCGAGTGAGGCGCCGAGCCGCTTGTACTGGCCGAGTATCTGCTCCCTCGTCTTCAGGGCGAACTCGCGGCAGCGTTCGACGAAAGCCTCCCGCCCGAGGTCCCACCGCGACTTGCCTTCTTCGCGCATGATCTTGCGCTCGACTACGTTCTGGACGGCTATCGAGGCGTGGTCGACGCCTGGAAGCCACAGGGTCTCGTAACCCTTCATCCTGGCGCGCCGGATGAGGGTGTCTTGTATGGAACCGTTTAGCGCGTGGCCCATATGCAAAGCGCCCGTAACGTTCGAAGGCGGTATGACTATGCAATAGGGCTCTTTCTCGGGGTTAGGGTCCGCATCGAACACCCCGTGGCGTTCCCATTCTTCGTACCAGCGGCCCTCGACGGCGCGGTGGTCGTAGGTTTTTGGTATCTGTGCTCTACTCAAGGAGTTTTCAGGCTGTCTCTTCTTCGTCGTAGGAGTACTTCTGGGAGCCTGTTACCAGTGACGGCTGAACACCGTCCTTCACCGTATCGACGTCGACGACGCACTTGTTCACGTCCGAGCGGCTCGGAAGCTCGTACATTGTAGGCAGGAGGGCCGACTCGAGGATGCTCCTCAGGCCACGGGCCCCTGTCCCCCGCTCCAGTGCGAGCTCCGCTATGGCGCCAAGGGCATCGTCAGTGAAGGTCAGGTCCACCTTGTCGTAGCGGAAGAATTGCCTGTACTGCCTCACCAGGGCGTTCTTCGGCTCGGTGAGGATACGTACGAGGTCGGCCTCCTCCAGGCTGCGCAGGGTGGAGATCACGGGCAGACGTCCGACGAACTCGGGTATCAGGCCGTACTTCAGTAGATCTTCGGGGAGCGCAAACTGCAGGATAGAGTCGTCCTCTTGCTTGAGACGCGAGTCTATGTCGCTGCCGAAGCCGATGCTCTTCTTGCCGATGCGCTGGCGGATGATCTCCTCCAGGCCTCCGAACGCGCCGCCGCAGATGAACAGGACGTTCTTCGTGTCTATCTGGAGGAAGTCCTGGTGCGGGTGCTTGCGCCCTCCCTGCGGCGGGACCGATGCGACCGTGCCCTCCAGGATCTTGAGGAGGGCCTGTTGCACGCCTTCGCCTGAGACATCGCGCGTGATCGAAGGGTTATCAGCCTTGCGGGCGACCTTGTCGATCTCGTCGATGTATATGATGCCCGTCTCGGCCTTCTTCACGTCGAAGTCGGCGGCCTGGATGAGCTTGAGGAGGATGTTCTCGACGTCCTCGCCGACGTAGCCGGCCTCGGTCAGGGCCGTTGCGTCCGCTATGGCGAAGGGGACGTTGAGGATCTTGGCCAGCGTCTGGGCGAGGAGCGTCTTGCCTGAGCCCGTCGGTCCCACGAGCAAGATATTGGACTTCTGGAGTTCCGTGCCGTCTGTGGCCTCGGCACCCATCTGGATGCGTTTGTAGTGGTTATAGACGGCGACGGCAAGGACCCTTTTTGCGTCCTCCTGGCCGATCACGTACTCGTTGAGGATGCGGTTGATCTCCCGCGGCTTGGGTAGGTCGTCGTCCTTGAGGACCTCAGGTCCCGAGAATTCTTCGTCGATGATCTCGTTACACAGCTCGATGCACTCGTCACAGATGTAGACGCCAGGGCCCGCGATGAGCTTCCTGACCTGACGCTGGCTCTTACCGCAGAAGGAGCACTGCAACTGATCCGACGGATCCCTCATGCCACTACATCCTCCCCGACATCTCTACCCGATGGCCCCAGGAACCTCTAATGGTTCCTGACGATGTTGTCGATAACGCCGTACTCGATCCCCTCTTCGGGACCCATTATGTAGTCGCGGTCGGTGTCGC
>JAJNDJ010000250.1 GCA_021156345.1 Rubrobacteraceae bacterium
GCCCACGCGCGCGCCACAGGCCAGGAAGCTGTCCGGCGGGCCGCGAAGACCGCTCGGCGGATGCGCGCCGGCATCCCGCAGCGCGCGGACGAGCAGGAAGAACCCGAGTTGGAGTCATCGCCGGCGACGATCCCTGAGTTGCCGGTCAAAGACCATCCGGCGCTGTTCCGCGGCAAGACGCATGGCATCGTGGACTACTCCGAGGACGTCACCTCCAAAGACCTCGTAGCCGCGGAGAGGGAGGGTTACGACTCCATTGAGCTGGTCAAGCGGTATACGACGGTGACCATGGGGCCGACCCAGGGTAAGCTCGAGACCGTAAACGCCGTTGCCATCATGGCGGAGGCTACGGGGCGCACCATCGATGAGACAGGGACCACCGTGTGGCGGCCCCCGTACAGTCCGATCACCCTTGGCGCACTGGCCGGACAGATCTTCCAGCCGGTGCGCTACTCGCCTATACAACCCTGGCACCAGCGCCGTGGAGCGAAGCCGCTGGTGGCGGGGGCCTGGATCCGGCCAGACCAATACGGCGACCCTGCCTCCGAGGTCCTGAACGTCCGCAAGAACGTTGGCATCATAGACGTGACGCCTCTTGGCAAGTTCGACCTGCGCGGCCCCGACGTGCCCAGGCTGCTGAACCACCTGTACGTCAACGGGTGGGACAACCTCGATGTCGGCGCGGTCCGCTACGGTGTGATGTGCCTCGAGGACGGCGTGGTCTTCGACGACGGCGTGACGGGCCGCCTCGGCCTGGAGCGCTACATAATGACGACGACCTCCTCCGGCGCTGCCGGTGTGTGGGAGTGGATCGACAACTGGCTGCAGACCGCCCACCCAGGGTGGAAGATCCACGTCACCCCCGTGACCACGGCGTACGCGAGCATCAACGTCGCAGGACCGAAGTCCCGCGAGTTGCTCCTGCGCCTGACAGAGGGCGTTGACCTCTCGCCTGACGCCTTCCCCTACATGCGGGTCCGCACCGGACGTATCGCTGGCGTGGACGACTGTTTCATGTGGCGCATCGGCTTTACCGGCGAGCTCAGCTTCGAGGTCCACGTGCCTGCCGCTTACGGGCTGCACGTCTGGGAGACGCTCCTGCAGCGCGGCGCGGACCTCGGCGTAGGGCCTTTCGGAGTAGAGGCGCAGCGCATCCTGCGCCTGGAGAAGGGACACTTCATCGTGGACCAGGACACCGACGGGCTCACGGGACCCTACGATCTAGGCCTCGGGCGGATGGTCAGGCTGGACAAGAACGACTTCGCGGGCAAGCCCGAGCTGGTGTGGCAGAGCGAGATCAAAGGCCGCCCGCGGCTCGTCGGCCTGCAACCGCACGACGGCTCGCTGGTCCCCCCGGAAGCGAGCCAGATCGTGGAGGGGGAAAACGAGATCGTGGGCCGGATAACGTCGAGCCGCATGTCGCCAACGCTGGGACGTTCGATCTGCCTGGGCTTCGTCGCCCCGCACCTCACCACGCCGGGGACGAAGGTCATCGTGCAACTGCCCGGCGGGGAGCGCATACCGGCCTCCGTCACGCCGCACCACGCGCACTACGACCCCCAAGGGACGCGCCAGCGTGGTTGAAACAGCGCCCGTCGCCCGCAGCCCTATAGCGCAGGTCCCTCCCACGACCGTAGAGCACGGCTGGGAGGTCAGCGTCCGCCGCAGCGCCGCCGAACTAAAGATCACCGACTGCACCCCCCTCGCCAAGGTTCTCGTGCTGGCGTCAATGGAAGCCGAGCTAGCCCGAGCTCTAGGCGTCCCGTTCGGGCGCGCCGCCCGCGATGCCTACGAAACGCTCGTCGTTGGCTCGGGCCCAGGCGAATGGCTACTACTTGCTGCACCAGGAACGAGCGCGGCGGTTTCAAAGCGTGTAGGAGAGGTGCAAGATGAGGGACTAGTCAGCGTCTTCGACGTCACGCACGGGCGGGCGCTCGTGCGGATCACAGGCCCGCGGACGCCCGATCTTCTGGCGAAAGTCTGCGCCATCGATCTCTCAGAGGCGGTAACGCCCAACGGGGCGGCCTTCCGCAGCCCGGTCGCGAAGCTTGTCACGGACATCGTCCGCGACGACCGCGATGCGGAGATCTCCTACCTGCTACATTGCGAGCGGTCCTCGGGTCAGTATCTCTTCGACGCGTTGATCGATGCAGGCGATGAGTTCGGCATAGAGGTCGACGGGTTCGTCAACCCCGGAAACAGAGGAGACTAGATAGAGCATGACGTTACCAAAGAACCTGGAGGTCGCCAGGCAAGCGAAGCTCAGGCCGCTGAACGAGATAGCCGCCGAGATAGGCATCGGGGAGCATCTACTGGAGCCTTACGGAGAAGGCGTCGCCAAGATAAAGCTCGACGCTATCGAGGAGCTCGCCGACAGGCCGAAGGCCAAATACGTTGTGGTCTCCGCCATAACGCCAACCCCTCTGGGTGAGGGGAAGACGACGACTACCGTAGGCCTTGGGCAGGCCTTCAAGCATATCGGCAAGACGGCGACGGTGGCTGTGCGCCAGGCTTCGATGGGTCCCGTGTTCGGCATCAAGGGCGGCGCTGCCGGCGGCGGATACAGCCAGGTGGTGCCGATGGAGGCGCTCAATCTGCACCTCACCGGTGACATCCACGCGGTCACCGAGGCACACAACCAGCTCGCCGCCATGATCGACAACCACCTCTACCAGGGCAACATCCTCGACCTCGAGTTGCAGAGCATTACCTGGCGACGGGTGATGGACGTAAAC
>JAJNDJ010000251.1 GCA_021156345.1 Rubrobacteraceae bacterium
CTTCGTCACTTCTTCGGTCGTCTTCTTGCCGCCTACGTCGGGGGTCAGGAAATGGGTCTCCAGGGCGACGGAGACGCCCTGCTCGATGGCCTCGGCCACATCGGGGCGTCCCAGAGCGTGGCGGAACATCATCGCCGCGGAGAGAATAGTCGCGTAGGGATTGGCCTTCCCCTCTCCTGCGATGTCAGGGGCCGAGCCGTGGACGGGCTCGAAGATACCTGGGGAGCCGGGTTCGCCCAGAGACGCGCTCGGAAGCATCCCCATCGAGCCTGGGAGCATCGCAGCCTCATCAGAGAGGATGTCCCCAAAAAGGTTCTCGGTAAGCACGACGTCGAACCTCGCCGGTGCCTGAACGAGGAACATCGCCGCCGCGTCGACGAGGATGTGGTCGAGGGATACCCCAGGATAATCCTCGGCCACCTCCGAGACGACCCTGCGCCACAGCCGGCTCGTCGCCATAACGTTTGCCTTGTCCACGCTCGTCACCCGCTGCTTGCGGCGCTTCGCCGCATCGAAGGCCACCCTGGCGACCCGCTCTATCTCCTCCCGCGTGTACACGCTGAGGTCGCTGGCCCACTCCTCTCCCTCTACCTTTTCCCCGAAGTAAGCCCCGCCTGTCAGCTCCCTGACGATGAGGACGTCCACGCCATCGACGACCTCGCGCTTGAGGGGCGAGGAGCCGAGGAGCGCAGGTATGGCGGCCACGGGCCTCAGGTTGGCGAAGGCTCCGAGGCTCTTCCTTAGTTTCAGCAGCCCGGCCTCCGGGCGCACGGGGGCGTCGTCGAAGTCGGGGTGACCGACGGCCCCGAGCAGTACCGAGTCCGAGGCGCCGGCCGCCTCCAGGGTCTCCGCGGAGACGGGCTCGCCTTCCTCGCGGATGGCCGTGCCGCCGATCCTGCGTTCCTCGTAGCGCACGTCGATGCCGAAGTGCTCAGCCGCTGCGTCGACGACCTCGCGCGCGGCCCCGACCACCTCGGGTCCGATGCCGTCGCCAGGGAGAAGTAGTACGTCGAAAGACTTTCTCATAACGGCTCCTCCTGGAACTCTGGCCTCGACACCAGCCACTCCCGTCCGCCTGGGCCCAATGCGTCTCCTAGCAGCTCCTCGGCCCGCTCCTCGTCGACGATCTCGTCTTCTTCCCAGAGCGCGTGGAAGATGCGTGGCAGGAAACCTTCTCCGAACTCATCGAGGGCCGCTGCGCCGAGCAGGAGCAGTAGGTTCTGGAACGACATCTGATCCCCCGCTCCCGCCGGTCCGCGAAAGGTCCGCACGGTTAACCCTGGCTCCCTATCTATGCGCAACAGATGTTCCTGCAGGGGCAGACCCGCCCTGTGGGCGACCGCCGCCGAGGCGGCCTGCGGCACGAACTCCCCGAGCCACGCTGGGGTTCTCACGACCTCCCGCCCTAACAGGAAAGCGTGGGCCAGCTCGTGCCAGACGGTCAGGGGCAGCGTGGCCGCGGTGCGCGGCCTGAACACTGTGGATAGCTCATCCGGCAGCACCAGGGCGGGAGGCTCGACCGATCGGGTGAAGTAGGGGAGGCCAGGCGGATAGGGACGCGCGTTGTCGCGCGGAGCCCATTTCCAGTCCTCGCCGGCCACCAGGTAGGCGACGATAGCTGGAGGCTCTACGGAGAGTATCTGCCCGAGCGTCCTGTAGCCCTGCGCGAGATAGCCAGAGAGCGACTCGGCCCTCCCGGACAGCCGTGGGGCGTAGAGGAGTGGCACTTCTGCGTCCAGGCGTTCGTAACCTGGCGGGGCTACCTCCCGTCTCCCAGGGGAAGCTACGGCGCTACCTGCGCGTCCCACCTGGCTCCGACCGCGCCTGCCGTGTAGACGTTGACGGCCCGCACGTAGGCGCGCGCCGCCGCCTCCACGACGTCCTGGGAGAGGCCGCGTCCGGCATAATCTCCCCCCTCGAACTCCACAGAGACCCTGACCTCGCCAAGGGCGTCCTTCCCCCCCGTCACGGCGTCGATGCGGAAGTCCGTCAGCCTGCCCTTTATGTTCGTCGCGGCGTCGATGGCGCGGAAGACCGCGTCGACGGGTCCCTCGCCCTCGGCCTCGGCCTCGAACGTCCCCTGTTCGGCGTGGGAGATGGTGACGGCGGCCCTGCTCTGGCGCCCCGTGGCGGCCACGACCCTGAATGACTCAAGCACGAACTTGCCCTCGAAGGAGCCGACCTCGTCCGCGGCGATCGCTTCCAGGTCCGCGGCTGTCACGGTCTTCTTGTGGTCTGCTATCTCCTTGAAACGCGTGAACGCCCGCTTGAGCACATCGCCCTCCACGTAGTAGCCCAGCTCTTCCAGGGCGTCCTTGAGGGCATGGCGGCCAGAGTGCTTGCCGAGGAAGATGTTGGTCCCTTCCAGGCCGATGTCTTCCTTGGTCATGATCTCGAAGGTGCGCCTATCCTTGAGCACGCCGTCCTGGTGGATGCCGGACTCGTGCAGAAAGGCGTTGCGCCCCACGATGGCCTTGTTCGGGGGAACCTCGTAGCCCGTGATGTTGGAGACCATGCGGCTCGTGTTGGCGAGCTGGCGGGTCTCGACACCGACCGTGGCGCCGTAGAAGTCGGAGCGCGTGGCGAGCGCCATTACGACCTCCTCCAGCGAGGCGTTGCCTGCACGCTCACCGATGCCGTTGACGGCCACCTCGACCTGGCCGGCCCCGACCTCGACCCCCGCGAGCGAGTTGGCGACGGCCATCCCCAGGTCGTCGTGGCAGTGGACCGAGAGCGTCGGCCCCCGCCTCCACGGCCGCGGCGACGATCTCGGAAAGGTAGCCTACGTCCGTGCGCGTCGCATCCATCGGCGAGAACTCGACGTTCTCGCAGAGACTCTTCGCGAAGGCCACGGCCTCGCCGGCGCGCTTGAGGATGTCCTCGCGATTCGAGCGCATCTGGTGCTCTATGTGCAGGTCGCTTGTGCCCACGAAGGTGTGGATGCGTGGCCTCTGTGACCACTGCACCGCCTCCCAGGCGCGTACGATGTCCTGCTCGTGGATGCGGGCGAGGCCTGTGATCCTCGGCCCTTTGACCTCCGAGGCTATGCGGCTCACAGACTCGAAGTCCCCCTCGGAGGTGATCGGGAACCCGGCCTCTATTACGTCCACCTTCAGGCGGGCGAGCTGGCGGGCTATCTCTACCTTCTCCTCTACGGACAAAGAGATACCCGGCGACTGCTCGCCGTCGCGGAGTGTGGTGTCGAAAATCTCTACTCGACGCATGTGTCTCGTCCTCCTACGTTTCAAAAACCTGTTGAAGAAATGCGACTCGAGGCTGGTGGCCGCGGACAGCCGGCTAGATACCGGGGCTGGTAATTCGCCCGGCGGCCACCCTGGTTAGTCGTAGGCTGTGGCGAGAAACACGCAAGATGTCT
>JAJNDJ010000252.1 GCA_021156345.1 Rubrobacteraceae bacterium
TGCGACTCTCTCTGGCGTAACGCCCTTCGGGCGCCAGCCGCGCTTCTCGTCCCTCGTGCGTCTGGAGTTCTCCCTGAAGGACGTACGGGTCGTCCCTGGATAGACACTGGTGACTGAGACACCCTTATCGGCGACCTCTACCCTGAGTGCGTCGGAGAGAGCGTTGAGGGCGAACTTGCTCGCGCAGTAGGCGCCGACCTTGGGGATTGCCCGCCTGCCGACCACGGACGAGACATTGATTATGCGTCCCCCCTTCCCCATGTACGGCAAGGCGCATTGGATGCAGTTCAGCGGGCCTATGGCGTTGACCTCGAACACGTGCAGCACGTCCTCGGTCCGCACCTCGGTGATCCTCCCCGAGAGTCCCAGCCCGGCATTGTTGACCAGTACGTCCAGGGATCCTAGCTCCCCGACTGCCCGCCCGACCATCGCCTCGACCGAGCCCCTGTCCGAAACATCGGTCTCGACGGCCAGCGCCACGCCGCCGGAGGCTGAGATCTTACGCTGCAGCGCTTCGAGTCTGTCCAAAGCTCTGGAGGCGAGCACCACAGAAGCGCCGCGCGACGCCAGCTCCCTGGCAGTCGCCTCGCCGATGCCGCTCGAAGCTCCGGTGACGACCGCCACCTTGCCTTTCAGGGCTCGCTCCACAGGATGACTATCTCTGGCGAGCGGGGAATCTTGCTCCCCTGAAGTCCCTCACCAGGACGGGCGCCAGGGCGGGAACATGGATGGGTCCTGGTGCCGCAGGGAGATGTCGTAGAGCTCGCGGAATATCTCCATGATCTCCTCCTTGCGGCGCTCCTCGCGGGCGGTCAGCCTCTGCGATCGCTTCAAGTTCTCCAGCCAGCGCAGGCTCTGCGTCTTGCTGACCAATGTCCTCCGTCCTTCCGTTCCTGGCGAGCCTTCTTCCCTCGGGGTCTATTCTCCCTTCGGGTGCTTGCCCCTCCATCAACAGGGGCACGTATAGTAGCACGGCGCTTCGCGCCTCTCAGTACGCTACGCCCTGTCGGGCTTCGCTTGTCAGCCTGTCAGCGGATGGCGGAAGGCTCTCTTGAGAGTCAGCGAACAGACACCAAAAAGCTGAAATGCGGAAGTGCTGACCAGCTTGCAAAGGGGTTCGCAATCCTAGCGGCCGTTAATGATCCTCGCGGCTTCCTTACGGCTACTCACGCCGAGGATCTTGTAGGTGGCGCGCAGGTGCTGCTTTACCGTCGACTCGGAGAGGAAGAGGTTCTTGGCGATCTGTGCGTTGCTGAGTCCCTGGGCGACGAGTTGCAGTATCTCTCGCTGGCGGATGGTGAGCGCGTCGAGATCCGCGGGGTCATCGTTCGCTATGAGGTACTCGAGGAGCTTCCTGGGGGCGACGATCTCTCCCTCGTGGGCCACCTCAACGGCGCGGGCTATCTGATCCAACTCCATCCCGGCGTGGATGAACCCCCTGGCTCCGTGGCGCAGGGCGGCCCGGGCGAGCGGCAGATCCAAGTGCAGGCTGAAGACCAGAATGGAGATGTCGGGGTCGACCCCCCGGATGCGTTCTATGCCCTCGGAGATCCTCTCGCCGCCACTCGTGTCGAATATGGCGCAACAAGGAACCTCGGCGTCCGTAGGAGCACTCTGTCCAACGTGTACCCGCGCCCGCCCTTCCAACGCCTCCTTGAGGCCGGCGGCCACAACGGGATACGAGCAATCTATCCAGACAAGCCCCAAATGCTCACGCTCGCCGCCCACCAATGTCGCCTCTCTCTGTATAAGGTCCTGCAAGGCCGCACACGCGTGTCAGGATGTTGTAGGACACGTTTCGCATCATACCAAAGAATGTCCGGGTACTAAGACCCGGGGTTAGCCCTCTATCCCGATCGACTCCGGTACAAGTACTACCCCCGTTCTGCACTCCACCAACACCGGGTCCTCGTCTGTTATGGCTCTGTATACTACCTGAGTGGCCAGGGTACTCGTCGGGATAACGGGCGGCATCGCGGCGTACAAGACGCCGGGTGTGATCCGGCGCCTCAGAGAGGCCGGAAACGAGGTCGGGGTCGTCGCCACCGAAGCCGCCTTCCGCTTTATTCCCGAAGAGACGCTCTCCATCGCAGCCGGCGCCGGAGTCCACACGGACGTGACCTGGTGGGAGCATTCGGGCCTCGTCGAACATGTCTTTCTCGCCCGCTGGGCCGACCTCGTCCTTATAGCCCCAGCGACCGCAGACTCGATGGCGCGGGCCGCCATCGGGCTCGGGGACGACCTGCTCTCGGCCACGATCCTCGCCGGCGCGCAGAGGGTCCTCTGGGCCCCGGCCATGAACCCTGAGATGTGGCAGAGCCCCGCCACAAAGCGCAACGTCGATACGCTGAAGAGCTGGGGTCACCGCTTCGTCGGCCCAGCGGAGGGCCTCATGGCCTCAGCGGAGGAGGAACCCGGCGTAGGTCGCCTCGCCGACGAGACAGAGATAGTGGCGGCCGTCCGAGAGATCCTCTCAAGCTGAGAGCACTTCAGCACGCTCCAGCCATCGGCTTCCGCTTGTCAGGACTTCAGATCTTTGTTCTCCTTTCGCAGGTAGTCTTTCAGGGCCTGCTCGGTGCTCGGGAAGGCCATCTCCGTCCAAGGGAGACCCTCTAGTGGAAAACTCCTGATGTCCATCGTCTCGTCGAGAGGCGTAGGCTCGCCGCCCGTGACCTCGGCCGCGAAGACGGCTATGGCAGGTATCTGTCCGTCGTACGT
>JAJNDJ010000253.1 GCA_021156345.1 Rubrobacteraceae bacterium
AGCGTCCCCTCATCGGGACCGTAGAGACCGTCCACGATCTTCATGAGCGTGCTCTTGCCGGCGCCGTTCTCCCCGACCAGAGCGTGTACCTCACCCGGCCGCAGGTCGAAGGCGACATCTTCTACCGCGACTACGCCACCGAACCGCTTGGTAACGCCGTCGAGCCTGAAGACCGGAAGCGCCTCGGTCGCCGCGGCTCCTCCAGCACGGGTCTCTTCCGGCTCTCTCAAGTGTCCTCTCCTTCCGGATCCAGCCGCGGCGCGGCCCCGATAAGGCCCCGCAGCTTCTCATAAGCCTCTTCCCATCCGTCCTCTGTGCCCTGCGGCTCGTACTCTTGCACCTCCACCGAGCGTCGCACGGCCTCTCTTATCTCCTCCAGCGAAGCCAGGTGGCCTCGGGCGTAAGCCTGGACCATGAGGTTCCCTAGCGCCGTAGCCTCGACGGGCCCGCCCAGCACCAGACGTCGCGTCGCGTCCGAGGTAAGCTGGCAGAGGAGCGAGTTCTGAGATCCTCCACCTACGACGTTGACCGTCTTGATGGCCCGGCCTGCCAGGGTCTCCGCTTGCTCTATGGCGTGCCTGTACTTGAGCGCCAGGCTCTCGAAGACGCACCGCGCTACCGCAGCGGGCTCTTCTGGCGGTCTCTGTCCCGTCTCCTCGCAGAAGCTCCGGATGCGCGAAGCCATGTCTCCGGGCGCCAGGAACGCGGGATGGTCAGGGTCCACGAGCGGGCCGGCGGGCGGCGTGTCTTCAGCGAGGCGGGCCAACTTCTCGTATGAGTACTCGTTACCTTCCCTCGCCCACTGCCTGCGGCACTCCTGCAACAACCACAGACCCATGACGTTCTTCAAGAGACGCGTCTTGCCCCCGAATCCGCCCTCGTTGGTAAAATTGGCTCTCAGTCCTTCTTTGGTTACGACGGGACCGGGGAGCTCCACCCCAACGAGAGACCAGGTGCCGCTCGAGATGTAGGCGAAATCCTCGCCTTCGGCGGGCACTGCTACTACGGCCGAGGCTGTGTCGTGGGAGGCGACCGCGAATACGGTAGGTCCGGCACCAACTTCTTCCGCCACCTTAGGGAGCAGAGGACCTAGTTCGGTGGCTGGCTGGACGATGGGCGCGAGGATGCGGGAGGGGAGATCCATCCCCTCGAAGAGATCCCACGCCCATCCGCCCTCTTCGAGATGGAGGAGCTGCGTGGTCGTGGCGTTGGTGTACTCGCAGACCTTCTCGCCGGTGAGCCAGTAGTTCATCAGGTCGGGGATCAGGAGCATCGTCTCGGCGGCCCCGAGCAGAGGAGATCCCCGCATGGCGAGGAGCTGGTAGAGGGTGTTGATGGGGAGGAACTGGATGCCTGTGGTCTGGTAGATCTCCTCCTTCGGCACGAGCCCGAAGGCCTTCTCCATCATGCCCTCCGTGCGCGCGTCACGGTGGTGGTAGGGGTTCGAGACGAGCGCTCCTCCCCCATCCAGAAGCCCGAAGTCCACGCCCCAGGAATCTATCCCAATACCCTCGATCTTCTCCTGCCGCATGGCTTTCGCCAGCCCGTCCTTGACCTCAGAGAGTATCCGCAGTACGTCCCAGTGCAACCCGTCGGGCAGCTTGACCACCGTATTCGAGAAGCGGTGGACCTCTTCGAGCGACACCCGCCCGCCGTCGAAGCGCCCGAGCACGACCCGCCCGCTCTCGGCACCGAGGTCGACCGCGAGGTACCCGGCGCTCATCCTCGCGCCATCTTGCCCGCGAACTCGTAACGTCCAGATCCAACGGAGAGACCGGTCTCTCCCTCGCCGGCGCGCAGGAACTCGACGCCTTCGACCTCATCCAGGGGCCTGCCACCCTCCGAAATATCATCCGTGGAAGGCACGTGGACCGTGGCCGTGGTGTTGGGGGGGATGAGCACTTCCAGGACGAACCGGTCGTTCTCGATCTTCCAGGAGCTGGAGATCCTGCCCCTTACCGAATCGTACTGAGCGCTCGCATGGGTCAGGTTGCCACCGGGACGCGGGCGGATGACGGTGCGACCGTATCCGGGCGCCCCAAGGTCTATCCCGGCCACGTAACGGTAGAGCCACTCGCCCACGGAACCCAGAGAGTAATGGTTGAAGGAGTTCATGTTCGGCGACTGGAAGCCGTTCTCCTCCGTCCAGCCGTCCCAGCGTTCCCAGATCGTGGTGGCCCCATTCTTTATTGTATATCCCCATGAGGGATAGGTCTCGTTCTCCTCATCGCTTCCGTTCGACGGTCACCGTCGCAACGCTCCCTCTCATTAGCCTCCCCTTCTCATACGCTCTGCACATCCACCCCCAGGTCCTCGAGAGCCTTTACGTGCGACCGGCGGGCGTCGGCCGTTATGACCAGGCTGACCTTCGAGACGTGGGCGATGACGCTGAATCCCCTCTGTTCGAACTTCCTGCCGTCAACGAGCAACACCGGTCTCTCGGCATGCCGAATCATCGCCTTCTTGACCTCGGCTTCGAGCGGGTTGATGTCCGTGAGATATCCCTCGGATGTGATCCCCTTGACGCTCAAGAAGGCCCTGTCTGCCATGTAAGACTCGATGGTGTGTATGGTGCACGGTCCCACGAACGAGAGGGTGAGCGCACGGAAGATTCCTCCCAGCCCCACCATGCTCGCCCCGGAGGGATCTGCGGTGGAGAAGAGGTCCATTACCGGCACCAGGCCCAACCGCTGCTGGAAGGAGTCCTCGTGCTGCGTGAGTCCGGGCGGAACTGCCCCGCCATGGGTCCTCTTGACCTTCCCCTGACGTTCCAGCGACGCGAGATCCCGCCTCGCAGTGGCAGCCGAGATGCCAAGCTCCTTCTCCAGCCCGGCTACCGTGACACTCCCCGCCTCCCGGACGCGCATCGCTATCCGCTGCTGACGTTGCTCAGGTAAATCTGCGCGTTTGTCCGTCATATTGTGATTGATCGAGCAGTTTTCGTTCTAAACCGCT
>JAJNDJ010000254.1 GCA_021156345.1 Rubrobacteraceae bacterium
TCGGCTCCCGCGAGCAGGCAGGGCAGGATCAAGTCCTCCCAACCCGAGAGCACAGAGAAGTCGGCTCTCACGCGCTTGACCTCCCGCAGCACGCCTACGGTATGGCGGTACTCAGTGACGGTATCTTTCAGTCCAGTTACGTTCGGGCACTCGGCGGCTATCCTTGTAATGAGTGAGGGTGAGAGATCTATCCCGGTAAGCATCGGGAGGTTGTATACCAGGACCGGTATGTCTACCGACTCGGCCACGGCCGCGAAGTGCCTGAACAGGGCCTCCTCTCCCACCTTCCAGTAGAACGGCGAGACGATAAGCACGGCGTCCACTCCTACGCCCTCCGCGTGGCGAGCGAGCTCGATAGCCTCCCTGGTACCAGCAGCGCCGACCCCAACCACGAGCGGCACACGCCCGCCGACGATCCTAGTCACCTCCTCGATAAAGCGCTTGCGTTCCTCGCTAGCGAGGTGCGAAGCCTCGCCGGTGCTCCCCAAAGGCGAGATGCCGTCCACCCCGGCCTCTATAAAACGCTCCACGAGCGCTTCGGCGGCCCCGAGATCAACCTCTCCCCGTTGGTCGAAGGGCGTGACCATCGCGGGCATCAGCCCAGTGAATATCGTATCTTCGGTCCTATCCAATCCAGGCGACGAGCCTAGTCCGCTTTCCTCTTCCAGTTATCGTGCATCCTACAAGAACTCGCCCCGCCGAGCGCAACCTCGATCGACACGCGAAGGTGCCCTTGGCAAGGGGCTACGTTCTTCGAGCGCTATCACAAGATCTCTGCTGGGGCATACCCTTCATCATCCGTCCGAGGTGCAAAACGCCACAAGCTGGCTCTTCGTATCCTATGTGCGGAGCTGCGCCAGGGTAGCAATCTACCTCTCTGAGTACTGTGCTCGCTTGGTGGCTAGAGTGCTCTCCGGATCGCTGGTCTTGCCCAGGTAGAGCTTCTTACGCTTGCCTCCCTCGTGGAACTGGAAGTACCAGTAGGGTCCGCGCTCGCGGGCTGAGCCGTCACGACGGATGTAGCGGCGTAGCTCCAGCTGCAGATAGCCGTCCTCGTGGGGGCGGTACTCCAGGACTTCCGTGACGGACGGCGCGGTGCGTTCATGGATCTGGGGAGCGCCCTCTCCCCCGCCCTCGGAGGAAGCCCTGCGCAGGTGCTCGCGACGAAGCTCATCCTCGAGGCGTCCGAGCTGTGCCCCAGTCAGCTCGGGCAGCCGCCCGATGATCTCCTCTACCATCCGCCTCCTTTTCTTATTGTGTACGCGGACACCATAATTATACACGCGAGGCCGGGTCGCTGCGAGCCGACCCCCTCAAACTCCTGGCACGATGCTCGATCAAGGCTTCTACGTCGATGCGCCCCCACCTCAAACGGGCGAGCAGCGAGAAGTATGGCGGGCCGTAGAGGGATAGGATTCTAAGGCCCCCACGTCTGCCCCACCGCACGAAATCGCCCTCTTCCTGGTGCAGGGTGCGATGCTCGGTGGTAGGGATCTCTAAGGTAAAGCCCTGGATCTGCGCGGCAAGACCTTCGCGGGAGAGCCCACGAACCTCGATGCTAAGGCGCTCGGCCTCCGCGTTCAACTCAGACCAGTCGGCGAGGCCTCCGGCGGCCGCCGCGTCGAAGTGCCCAAGCAGGCAGCGTGGCGCCCGGTGGTGCTGGACGTCCGCCTCAGACTCGGCGGCCATCACGCCACCCTGGTTCGCCGGTCCAGGCCTCTCCCATAACAGGATGACCCTCGCCATCTACACCCGCCCCACAGAAGGCATGCAACCTGCCGCCACAGCCGCGCTTGAAGAGGCCTTTTATTGATCCGGCTGTTGACACGTCTCAGAAAAGGGGCTTCGGCAGCTCCGTCGAATCTCTATATTTTTCCGCTATTTGCAGGACTTTTAGAAGTGGCGGGACCCGGATTCGAACCGGGGACACCATGATTTTCAGTCATATGCCGAGGCCTTTAGGTATGCGGAATACCCGCGTAGGTATGCGGATTTATGTCCACTGAGTACCGTTAAATACCACGTGGTTCTGTCCCTACTGTTGCGCTACTGTTGACACGGCTTTCGTCACTCTGACAGCGTCTTGCAGCAGCATTGAACCAATGGGCATTGTGAATGTTCGGGATCTGCCTCGTGGGTGCCGGTCTACGGCTCGTGGATGCTCGAGGAGCTCGGGCGACACGGCCACGGCGTGTACTACGGTACGCTCTACCCGGCGCTGCACCGGATGGAGGAGGGCGGGCTCTTAGAGCGGGAAGACAGAGTCGAGGGCGGCCGGGCGAGGAAGTATTACTCCGCGACGAAGAAGGGCCTATAGGAGTTGGAGAGGCTGCGACAGATGATCCGGGAGCTCCACCATGAGGTGGTGGAAGGCGAGGGGCAGGACCCCGGCTAGGGAGAGCGGCGTGCCGCCGCCTCAGCTTCCCGTTTGGCAGCCTCGGAGGTACCCAGATTTCGCCCGGAGCGGTCCTTCGCCCGGACGGCGACGTAGGGCTCGTCGGTGTCGAACGAGATCTGGGTCTCGAAGCCCTTGCGGGGGGCGGATCCCAAGGGCTCCAGCCAGTCGGGGCCGGGACCGGTGAGGATCTCCCAGGAGGCGACCTCCGTCGCCCCGTTCCAACTAACGTAGAGCGTTACGCGGCCTTCGGACCCTTCCTCGGACCCGACTTCTGCGACGAC
>JAJNDJ010000255.1 GCA_021156345.1 Rubrobacteraceae bacterium
GCCCAACGGCAAGTACCCCTTTATGGCGGCACTCTTAGACAAGAGGAGACCCGGAGACGCATTCGATGAACTGTTTTGCGGCGGCACCTTGATAGACAAGGACAGTGTCTTGACCGCTGCCCATTGCTTGGTCAATCCGAAGCCGGATAAGTTGGAGGTGGTGGTCGGGCGGACGGCCCTAAACCAGAACCGGGGCCAGCTCCGATCTGTTTCCCATCGCTTTATCGATCCTCGCTACAATGGGAATGGATACGGATACGATGCTGCGATCCTGAAGCTCAGCCGTCCGGTAAAGGGCATCAAGCCGATCAAGCTGGCAAGCGCAAAACAAAACAATCTGGAGGAACCCGGCCACATCCTGACAACCGCCGGCTGGGGGGTAGTGAAACAACGCCCCGGACCTTTCGACATCCGCACGTTCCGCATGCACGAAGTGTCGGTCCCTGTGGTATCTGACTCTCGCGCCAAACGGGCCTATCAATCTCAGGGCCTAAAGTACTTGCCGAGCCTCCAGGTAGCTGCCGGTAAGAAAGGGAACGGCGCCTGCTTCGGCGACAGTGGCGGGCCTTTGTTCGACTCTGGCAGCCGCACACAGGTTGGGATCACGAGCCACGGTGCCGGGGGATGCGGGACGGCACGCTACCCTGCGGTGTACACGGAGGTAAACAATGCGCAAATCGGGAAATGGATCCTCAGGGCAGCCAAACGCTAGAGCTGACCCCACGCGACTCCAGAGGAGGAGAAGCGCAATGCGTGTAGAAGGCTATGCGGGGTGTCTAGAGCGGGTGATTCTGGGGGTAGCGGGGTGAGGCTATGCAGGATCTTGGATATGGACTTCCGAGAATTCCTATTCCACGCACTCGCTTTAGGGCCTCTCTCCAGTGCTCGAAGAGCAGAGACCTTAAGAAGGAAGTCGAGCATGTTGTACCTGCAAATACGGCCTTTACTCGCCGTGTGTCTCTGTGGGGTGGCCTGACTTCCAGAGGTGATTGCAGTCCCTTAGGATGGGTCCTCGTGCCTCTGGTGGGGTGCATATCAGTAGAGATCTCTCAGGAATGGTAGCTAGCCCACTGCGGTGGGGGCAACGTTTGCCTTGCGGGTGATCTCTGTGCTCGTCTATCCTTATGCAGGTTGTTAACGTATCTGGAGAGAAGGGTGACCATTGACAGCTACATTAACGTTATCTCCCCGTGGTCTGCACTGCTCCTAATGATGATCTTGTTTCCCAGTGTGTAAGTCTTTGACCAAGGACCTTCCGCGGATACTCGCCGGCAGCACCCAGGACAACTTCGACGAGGCCGGCGTTGGCTGAGGGCGGAGGATGGAAACGCCTCCGTAGCGAGATGCTTATGGAGACCCCTTACTTCTCGTTACGCTCGGACAGGCTGCGGCTGCCCGATGGGGGGATCAAAGACCCCTACTACGTCATCGAACGCCCCGACGCGGCGATAATCTTCCCACTTACTCCAGACGGCGAGGTCGTCCTCGTCAGCCAGTACCGCCCGCCGCTCGAAACGATGGAGCTCGGCCTGCCGGCAGGGCTCGTCGAAGCCAGCGAGAGACCGGAGACCGCGGCCCGCCGCGAGCTCTTGGAGGAGACGGGCTATACCGGTGGCGAGTGGGAATCTCTAGGCGCTGTGGCCTCCTCCCCCAGTCTCAAGGACAACAGAGCCTACCTCTTCCTGGCCCGCGGCGTCGAGGAGACCACGACGCCCGACCCCGACGAGCACGAGCTCGTCGAGGTGGTTCGCGTGCCCGTCAATGAGCTTCTGGCCCTCGTCCACTCAGGCAAGATAGTCAGTTCCAGTGGGGTTGCAGCCATCATGCTCGCCCTGGAGCGGCTGAGGGAAGATCCGTGAGCGAGAAGTCGCCGCGGTACTCCATCCTCGACCTAGCCGCCGCTGACGAGGAGACCATCAGGCAGGCAGCGACCCTGCTGGTCGAAGGATTCGAGGACGACTGGCCTGACGCCTGGCCGACGGAGGAAGAGGCTTTCGAGGAGGTACAGGAAGCCCTCGGAGAGGGCCGAATCTGCCGGGCAGCGCTTGGTGAGGACGGCACGGTCCTCGGTTGGATCGGCGGCATACCCGCCTACGATGGCAAGGTGTGGGAGCTGCACCCGCTGGTGGTGCGCCCCGACCTCAGGCGCAGGGGCATCGGCAGCGCGCTCGTCGCCGACCTGGAGGCCCGCGTCGGGGAGCGCGGTGCCCTTACGCTCTGGCTCGGCACCGACGATGTAACGGACATGACGACCCTCTCCGGCGTGGACCTCTACCCCGACGTCCTCGGGCACCTCGCGAACGTACAGAACCTGCGCGGGCACCCTTACGAGTTCTACCTCAAACTGGGCTTCTCCATAATCGGGGCGATGCCCGACGCCAACGGATGGGGCAAGCCTGACATCTACATGGCCAAGCGTTGCCGTTGAGATCGGGGCAAAGAAAGAGCCCGGAACTCTGTGCTCCGGGCTCCTTGTTTCTCTATGGGTCGGCGATCTAGCAGGTAAAGGAGCTACCGCAGCCGCAGCCGCCCTGTACGTTGGGGTTGTTGACGGCGAAACCGGCGCCCATGAGGCCGTCCACGTAGTCGAACTCCGAGCCCATGATATATGGGACGCTCATGGCGTCGACCAGCACTCTGACGCCCTTGGTCTCGAGGACCTCGTCGTCGTCG
>JAJNDJ010000013.1 GCA_021156345.1 Rubrobacteraceae bacterium
GGGTCGTCGAGTTGAGATCATCCTCCGGCGATGAACCTGTGCTCGACGGTGAGTCTGGTGAGATCGTGTCACTCCCTGCAGGTGCCAGCATGGTCCTGCTCACCCCCTATCTCTCGGAGAGGCGACAGCCCGACGACGAGCCCAACCGGCTCTGGATCTCCACCCTGAACCTGCCTGTGAACTTCAATGATTATCTGGACCGTAACGGGTCACCCATCAAGTACCGCTACGTCAAGGAGACCTGGCCAGCAGTCTACTACCAGACGGTCTACGCCACTGAGGTAGGTAGCGCCGAGATGCCCTCGGCGGGAAGGGCTTTTACCCCGGAGCTGATCACTCGCCTCGTCGCGAATGGGGTCAGGGTCGTGCCACTAATATTGCACACGGGCGTAGCAAGCCTGGAAGACGACGAGCCGCCCTATGAGGAGTTCTACCGTGTCCCTCCTGAGACCGCAGCCGCGATCAACGCGGCCCGCCGTGCGGGCCGCAGGGTGGTGGCCGTCGGAACCACAGTCGTGCGCGCCCTCGAGACGGTCACCGATAGGGACGGCTCGACCCATTCAGGCGAGGGCTGGACCGATATCTTCATAACCCCAGAGCGCGGCATACGGTCCGTTGACGCGATGCTGACGGGGCTGCACGAACCGCGCTCCACCCATCTGTCTATGCTCGAGGCGCTCGTCGGAAGCGTGTCGGAATGCCAACTTGCCACCTCCGGCACGGAGCATCTCGAAGTCGCCTACTCCGAAGCCCTGAAAAGAGGCTACCTCTGGCACGAGTTCGGAGACCTGCATTTGATCTTGCCAGGTCACCGAGAAGCTCACTAGTACAGAAGGCCACAGGAGCCCTGCTCCACACTCGAGGATAGACATCTCTCACGGAGCCTCGCCCTTGGCGCTCTACCTGACACTTCATATTCATGTACACGCGACAACCACCGAGGCCCGGTTCGAGGTCCCTGGCGGTCCGATTGAGGACGTAGACGAAGCCAACGTTGTCATCTTTGCCGAGTAGACCCGTCTGCGTCAGGCTGATCTTGAGCAGTCTCAGTTGCTCTCCCTTTCTGTGTCTCTTGGCGAAGTACCGGAGCAGTTCGCCCTGGTCGTAGGTAACGAAGCCGCTCTCTATTCTGCCTTCTGTGTCGACCTCGCTTACGGTGTACCAGGACCACGGATCGTAGCCCCTCTCCGCGAAGTCAGGGGGACTGGGGCCCTCGGACAGGAAGAAGATGCGGGAAAGGCTCGCCTGATCCCCGCTGTTGAAAGCATTGACGAAGGAGATTACGAGCCCGGCCAACTGGCGTGGGTGGCAACCCTCAGGGAGCGAGGCGTCGTCGCTGGTGACTATCACCCGTGTAGGCTCCTGGTAAATTACAGGTGTAGGCTGTCTATTCCTGCCCTCCGACTGCGACTTCCCTTTATCCCGATCTTGCTCGCACCCAACAAGGAGGCAAAGGAGTGCCAGGATAGGTAGAATCGCCGTTTTCATAGGAGAGTCCGAGTTTGCCCTGCCTTCCACCACCCCGCATGGCCGACTCCATTCTATACCGGCAGTGGTAAATACGGGTTAGCGATGGCTCAAAGCAGCTTGCAGAGGTACCGATCCTCCGCGATTCATGCGTTCGCCCAGGAGCGACTGATGATCAGCGAAAGGTACAAGCCGAAATGCTCTTCTAAAGAGAGATCAGACCGTGACGCGCGCCCTGGCTGACCGCCTCGGCGCGGTTGCTCACCCCGAGCTTGGAGTAGATCGAGGAGATATGGAACTTGACGGTATGTTCGCTGATGTGTAGATCGCGTGCGATCATCTTGTTGGACAGCCCATGCCCGACCAGGCCGAGCACCTCGCTCTCACGCGCGGTCAGCGGCTCCGAGAGCTCTTCGACTGCCGCCGCAGGCTCGTCGAGCAACCGCTCGGCCAGGGTCTTCGGGAGCACGGTCAGGCCCTGGGCCACTGCGGCGACAGCGGCACCCAGCTCCTCCGACGGGGCGTCAGGCGGCACGACGCCCCAACCCCTAAGAGACAGAGTGCGCAGCCTGGACGCCGTGCTCTCATCCTCCGAGAGCAGCAGTAGCGACTGCGTCCCGTCTTCCGAAACGGAGAGCGCAGTCTCTTCCAGCAACTCCTCGTCAGCGACGAGCACCACGTCGGCACCAGAGAGCGGGGGAACGGGCCCGGCGGATAGCCCGGCTTCGCCGACCACAAGCAAGTCGGCGGCCTCGAGCATCGAACGCAGCCCCGCCCGCATAGTTGGCGTCGGGGCCACGACGAACACCCGCGTAGGCGTCATGCGGCGCGTCCCGACTCTTCCAGGCGCACTTCCATGACCATGATTTTACCGCCGCGCATGAGCCGCAAAGAGACGACATCACCGGCGTGTGCCATGGTCTCCAACAAGGTCCCTGCCTCCCCGAGCGGTTTCCCGGCGATGGCGAGCAAGACATCGCCGACCAGCAGGCCGGCCATGTCGGCGGCGCCACCGGTCTCGACGCCGGCGATCACGAGCCCGGCAGTACCTGCTTCCCGGCGCAAGAATGCCGGAAGCTCGACGGGCAAGACCCTGATGCCTAGCCTCGGACGGCGTTCTCCGGCGACCCAGGCTTGTGCTTCGTTGCTTGGGATAGAGAGCGCCATAAGGCCGAATATCATGGCGTTGATGGCGACGACCTCACCCCTTGCGTTCAGGAGCGGCCCGCCCGAGTTTCCTGGCGCGAGGGCCACGTCCGACCTCACGTAGCGCGCGGAGGAACCCCGGCCGGGACCGCGAAGCTCACCAACACCGCCAACGATACCGGCGCTTACGGCCCCGACACTTCCCCAGGGATGCCCGATAGCGTAGACCAGTTCGCCAACACGAAGGGCGTCAGAATCCCCGACGGGAGCAGCCGGCAGGTCTCCGTGGTCGCCCTCCAACCTGAGCAGCGCGAGGTCAAGGTCAAGGCCACTCTTTACTACATCAGCCTCGAGCGTCCGGCCGTCGCGGAGGGCAACCCTGATATTGCCTCTCCGGCGCCTTCCTGAGACCACATGATGGTTCGTCAGGACGAGGCCGTCGCCCGGCCAGATCACACCCGCGCCGACACCCTGGCCGCTACTGCGTACCTGTACGACGCTCCTCTGTACGCCCTCTATCATCCGCACGGCAGCCAGGGCGGCGGAGGAGTATTCGGCCATCTCCCGAACTCCTAATCGCGCTCGCCCACGGTGATCTCGATCTCCGCGAGCTCGCCGCCGCGCACGAGCCCGAGGGGTACAGAACTCCCGACCCTGTCTCCTGCAAGCAGCACGAGCAGATCGTCAGTGTCCTCGACGGGCTGTCCGTCAAGCGTCGCCAGGATGTCGCCTACGATGAGGCCACCACGCCCAGCGGGACTACCGTCCTCCACGCCTACGACCAGCAGTCCGCCCCTCTGCGTGAGGCCGAGCCGCTGTCCGTCGGGGAGGCGCACCGGCTGGCTCAGGATGCCCAGGTATCCCCGCTTGACGGAGCCCCTCTCCGAGAGCGTCCCCGCGGTACGCCAGGCCAGGTCGGCAGGTATGGCGAACGCCGCGCCGCGGCCCCAGCCCGAGACCAGAATGCCCAGCACGTTCCCCAGCACGTCGATGAGAGGTCCTCCCGAGAATCCGGGGTACGGCGTCGCGTCGGTCTGGATGTAACGTTCCAGCCTCGGTCCCCGCCGGGTACGGACCGGGCCCCCGACGGTGCTAACCACCCCCAGGGTGGCCCTAGGTCCTTCGCCGCGGGAGTGGCTGCCCACGGCCAGCGAGATCTGGCCGACCCGGGCTTCACCTTCCGCTGGCATCGCGGGCTCGATGTCGAGGCTCTCCACGTTCAGCACCGCAAGGTCCGTAGAGGGATCCCTCCCCGCGAACCGCGCCGTCAGGGTCCTTCCGTCGGCGGTCTCTACTGAGAGGTCTTCCTCGCGCTCGAGCACGTGGCTCGCCGTCAGCACCTTGTTCTGCGCAAAGACCAGCCCGCTCCCAGAACGACGCCTCCGTCCGTTCACCCGCACGATCGACGTCGCCACATTCTCTACCGCATCTGCCATACCGTCCGACAGGGCGGCCAAAGTATCCGTGTGCTCCATGGTTCTCTCCTGATCCTGTTGGTTTACATGGATACTCTATCCCCGGGCTACGGGCGGAACATCACCCGTCCGGCTAGTTTCTGCCCGGAAGAACGGCTAGTCACTACTAGTCCATGTCGTTCCCTGAACCCGGTACCTGATGCCGAAGGTAGAATGAAAAGGGAACGTCTGGGAAGTCATGTTGCCGCCTGCGCACATGGATTATCGGTGGAAGGGAGAACATGAACCGGAAGAAGAGGGCCGAAGAGCTGCGCAGCCACCGCTGGTACGGGGTTCGCGACCTGCGCTCGTTCGGCCACCGCTCGCGGACCAAGCAGATGGGCTATGCCGCGGAGGACTATAGCGGGAAGCCGGTCGTCGGGATCATCAACACCTGGAGCGATATAAACCCCTGCCACACCCACTTCAGGGAGAGGGCCGAGGAGGTCAAACGTGGCGTCTGGCAGGCCGGTGGGTTTCCGGTCGAACTTCCGGCGATGTCTCTCTCCGAGCCGTTCCAGAAACCCTCGACGATGCTGTACAGGAACTTCCTCGCCATGGAGACCGAGGAGCTCTTGCGCTCTTATCCCATAGACGGCGCAGTGTTGATGGGCGGTTGCGACAAGACCACACCGGCCCTGCTCATGGGTGCGATCACGATGGACCTGCCGGCCCTCTTCGTCCCCGCAGGACCGATGCTGCGCGGCAACTGGCGCGGCAACACATTGGGCAGCGGAAGCGACGTATGGAAGTACTGGGATGAGAAACGTGCTGGCACCATCGGAGAGTGCGAGTGGGAAGAGATAGAAGACGGCATCGCCCGTTCGCCGGGCCACTGCATGACCATGGGCACGGCCTCGACCATGACAGCCGTAGCCGAGGTCCTCGGCATGACCCTCCCGGGAGCCTCATCAATACCCGCCGCCGACTCTGGCCACCCAAGAATGGCCTCGTCGAGCGGGCGCAGGATCGTGGAGATGGTCTGGGATGACCTCAAGCCCTCGGACATCCTGAACGACCATTCCTACGAGGACGCCGTGACGGCCGTGATGGCCCTCGGCGGCTCTACGAACGCCGTCATCCATCTCATCGCCCTGGCCCACCGCAGCGGCGTACCCATGGACCTCGCCCGCTTTGACGAGATCTCACGCCGCGTACCCGTCCTCGCCAATATACGCCCGAGCGGCGAGTACCTGATGGAGGACTTCTATTACGCCGGCGGTCTACGCGGCTTACTCTCCCGCCTTGCGGAGATGCTCCACCTCGACCGTGCCACCGTTGGTGCTCGCGCCATGGGCGAGACACTCACCGGCGTCTACAAAGACGACGTCATCAGACCGCTCGACGATCCCCTGCAGGACGAGGGCGGACTCGCCGTGTTGCGCGGCAATCTGGCCCCTGACGGCTGCGTCATAAAGCACTCAGCCGCAGACGCTGGGTTGCTCAGGCATACAGGACCGGCCGTGGTCTTCGAAGGCTACGACGACCTCGCCAGGCGCATAGACGACCCGAAACTGAAGGTGGACGCAGGCTCCGTTCTCGTTCTCAGAGGGACAGGCCCCATCGGGGCTCCCGGCATGCCGGAGTGGGGGCTGCTCCCCATCCCCAGAAAGCTGCTCGAACGGGGGGTAAGGGACATGGTGCGCATCTCCGACGCCCGCATGAGCGGCACCGCCTACGGCACCTGCGTGCTCCATGTCGCCCCCGAGTCACACGTCGGAGGCCCGCTCGCCCTCGTGAGAGAGGGAGACGAAATCGAGCTCGATGTTCCGAATCGGCGCCTGGAACTCAGAGTGGACGAGAGAGAACTATCCCGTCGCCGCGCCGCGTGGAGACAGCCCCAACCACCCTACGGTCGCGGCTACGGGGCCATCTTCGCCAGGCACGCGACGCAGGCCAACGAAGGTTGCGACTTCGACTTCCTCGCCCAAGGACCATCTGTCCCCGAACCCAAGATCCACTGACCCTCAACGCGTCGCCAGGGTGGTCTCTGTATCCCGCGATTACCAGGGTACCGGGCGGCGGTCCTGGAAGAAGCCGCCTGAGGGGCCGCTGTTTGGTAGCGTCGCCGCCCAGACGAGGGCTTCCGCGCCTTCCTCGACGGAGCGCGTGGCGCCTGAACCGCCCATGTCGGTCTGCACCCACCCGGGATTTACCGCATTGACGAGGATGCCGCTCCCGCGCAGTTCAGAGGCCAGGATGCGTGTAAGGGCGTTGAGGGCGGTCTTCGAGACGCGGTAGCCCGGGGAGCCGCCACCCATGTCCTCCAGCGCAGCGAGTCCCGTCGAGACGTTGACGATCCGCCCGTAGCCGTTGCGCCGCATGAGGGGGATGGCTATCTCGCACAGGCGCCAGGCCCCGAACAGGTTCGCCTCCAGGCTCTCCTTCACCAGGTCGAGGTCGGCGTCTACACCGCGCTGGCCCTCGTCGTTGGAAATACCTGCATTGTTCACCAGAACGTCCAGTCGTCCGAACTCCTCCTCGATAGAGCGCGAGAGCAGCTCGACGCTCTCGGGGTCTGCCACGTCAAGCTGCCGGACGATCACGCCGTCAGGGAGTCCCGCTGCTGCGGCCCTGCCTTGCTCATCGTCGCGGGCGCCCATGACGACCGTGTAGCTCCTCTCGGCGAGCTGGCGGCAGACCTCCAGCCCGATCCCCCTGTTTCCCCCACTTACCAAGGCGATGCGTCCGTTCTCCATCGTTCGACCTCCCATCGCTCACGCGTTCCTATCCACCGATAAGCCCGAACGCCGCTTCGACAGCCCCCCGAGGTGAGGACCTGGTAATCACGTGCTCACCGAGATCCCAGCCTTCCAGGACCACCACGGGGCGTCCGACCTTTCTGGCGAGCCCTATCTCCGAAAGCGTCCCGTACTCGCCACCAACGGCGATGACAACGTCTCCGGAGCACACCACGGCAAGGTTTCTTGCCTGGCCCGCGCCCGTTGCTACAGAGTACGTAAGATACCCGTTCTGCCTCCGTCGATCCTCGTCGGGCAGGATGCCTATGGCCGTTCCACCGGCCTCTGTGGCCCCGCGGGCTGCGGCCTCCATCACGCCGGAGAGTCCGCCACAGACCACGGTTCCTCCCTTCTCGGTGACGAGCCTGCCGACTTCGCGTGCCTTCTCATAGAGACCTCCCGCTGCGGTCCCCGAGCCTACGACTGCCACGTAAGGCCTGTCCGTCACAGAGTCGGGTAGCGGGCCGTCTGTCCGAGCACGTACCTGAGCAGACTAACAGCGCCATCCTTGCTCAGGGGCTCGTTCCAGTTGCCGCACTTGGGGGACTGTATGCACGCGGGGCATCCTCTCTCGCAGGGGCATCGAGTGATGACGCCCAGAGTATCGCGGGCGAGCGACTCGAAGGCATCGTAGCCGCGCCTTGAGATGCCGACTCCGCCAGGATAGCCATCGTAGACGAAGACCGTCGGAAGACGGCTCTGACGATGGACAGGCGTGGAGAGGCCGCCGATGTCGGCGCGGTCGCACATGGCGAACAGCGGAAGGAGCCCGATCATACCGTGCTCCCCGGCGTGCAAAGCGCCCCCGAAGCTCTCGAAGCTAGGTCTCGCTTCTCTGGGAAGCGGAGGTAGAGTGACCCAGAAGGCCTGCGTCTCGAGTATCACCTCGGGGAGATCCAACGGGTAGACCCCGACCTCCTTGTCGTCGGCCACCCTGACCTTCTTGAAGTAGGTGACGGAGTCCGTCGACCTTACCCTGCCCCAGTGGAGCGAGGTCCCATTCGCCAGGTCCCGCTTCTCGATCTCCTCCAGGATCTCCACGTCGGTCTCGACACGCGGCCTGGTGTAGTAACGGTTCGGGACGCGGCTGGCGACGGCCTGATGGGAACGGAGATCCAGGCTCTCCACCTCGTATGCAGTCCCGCGGTGGAGGTAAGTCGCGCCAGGATGCAGCTCGCTCGGGGCGCGGGTAGCCTCCGCGGTCCCGATCAACTCTCCTTCACTGTCGGCTATGAGCACCGTCTCGGACGATGCCGAGCGCAGTGAGATGTTGCGCGCAGGGTTGTCCCCGCCGACGTAGACAAGCCGGCCTCCGCTGGAAGCCAGCGCCCTATCCTCCATCATCTCCTTGGCCACGCTCCTGTAAGCCGGCCCGAAGTACTCCTCATCGTCTGCCTCGAGCGGGGCCTCGTGAGCGGCGGCGAGCAGGTGCGGGCCGAGTATGTAGGGGTTCTCCATCGTGACCCTGGCGGCCTCCACCCTCCTGCCGAGGACCCTCGGTGGGTTCTCGAAGAGGAACTGGTCGAGAGAGTCGCGGCCAGGGATGTACACCGCGAGGGCGGGATCCTTGCCGCGTCCGGCACGGCCCCACTGCTGCCAGATGGAGGCGACGCTGCCCGGGTATCCGCAGCAGACTACGGCGTCCAGAGCCCCGACGTCCACCCCGAGCTCCAGAGCGTTCGTCGAGACGACCCCTAGAAGGTCGCCGCGGAAGAGACGGTCTTCGATCTCTCTTCTTTCCCTTGGGGTGTAACCCGCGCGGTAGGGGGAGATCCTACGCGCCCCTTCGACGCCGAGCCTGTTGGCGGCGTAGCGGTAGATGAGCTCGGCAGCCTTCCTGGTCCTGGCGAAAGCTATGGTCCTGACCCCCTGCGAGACGAGAATCGCGAAGACCAGGGCGCCCTCGGTCAGAAGACTCCGCCTCTCCCCCTTCTCCTTGTCGAGCAAGGGAGGGTTGCGGAAGATGACCCGCCGCTCGCCCGTGGAAGCGCCGTCGTTATCCACGAGCGTGAAAGGTAGCCCAGTGAGGCTCTCGGCGAGCTCCTGCGGGTTGGCTATCGTGGCGCTCGTGAGTACGAAACTGGGATCTCCACCGTGTAACATCGCCACCCGCCTGAGCCGCCTTAGTACGGCCGCCACGTGCGAGCCGAAGACGCCGCGCAGGACGTGCGCCTCGTCGACGGCCACGATCTCCAGGTTTCGCAGGAAATCAGCCCAGGCCTCGTGGTTGGGCAGGATACCGATGTTCAGCATGTCAGGGTTGGTAAGCAGGATGTTCGCCCTGCGCCTGATGTCCGCGCGGAGGGCGTGCGGCGTATCGCCGTCATAGGTCGCAGGGTGGATGCCGCGCAGGCCGAAGGCCTTAATCTTGCCCAGCTGGTCCTGGGCGAGGGCCTTCGTCGGGTACAGGAAGACCGCGCGGCTCTTCGCCCGGTCCAGCGCGTTCTGGAAGGCCGGGATCTTATAGCACAGTGACTTCCCGCTCGCCGTCGCCGTCGCCACTACGACGTTCTCACCAGCCCGAAGCCGCTCGTAAGCCTCCAACTGATGCGAGTACAACCTGGAGGCGCCCACCTTACGCAAAGCCTCGGTGAGCTCCCGCTGGAGGTCAGGAAACCTTACGAGGGTCGCCTCGCGAGGCGGGAGGCTCGCCACAGTATCACCGAGCGACTCGACAGCGCGACGGCTCATTCCGGCTAGAAAGTTCTTCGCCCGCGTCTCAGACATGGATCTTCTGCAAAGCTATCGGCACAAACCAAGAAAGTCGATAGCCGATGCCTGACGGTGCGGTTCTGGGAAGTGGGCTTCCCAGAACCGCACTAGAGCTCGCGTCTTCCGGCGAAGGCCCGTCCCAGGGTTACTTCGTCGGCGTACTCGAGGTCTCCTCCCACGGGGAGGCCGCTCGCGAGCGCCGTGACCCTTACCGGCAGGTCCTTCACCTCCTGCGCGATAAACAGCGCGGTCGCCTCGCCCGTCGTGTTCGGGTTGGTGGCGATGACGAGCTCGGTTGTGCCTTCATTTCGGACCCGTTCCAGCAGCTCGGCTATCCGCAGGTCTTCGGGTTCGATCCCGTCCAACGGAGACAGGGCCCCGCCGAGGACATGGTAGAGGCCCCGGTACTCGTTGGTTCGTTCTATTGGACCGATATCGTAGGGGTCTTCCACGACGCAAATCACAGACCCGTCACGACGGGCGTCGCGGCAGATCTCACACTCCTCGGCCTCGGTCAGGTTGAAGCAGCGCCTGCACGGTTTGATCTTCTCCTTGACCTCCTGCAGCGCCTCGGCGAGCCCGATGGCGTCCTCTTTCTTGCCCCTGATGATGTGGAAGGCGATGCGCTGGGCGCTCCTCGGTCCGATGGAAGGTAGCTTGGAGAGCTCTGTTATGAGTCTCTCTACCGGCCTCGCGTAGGTCGCCAAAGAACCCTTACAGACCCGGTATGTTCAGGCCGAGATCCCCGAGGCCGCCGGTGATCCCACCGAGCTTCTTGTTGGCAAGCTCTTGGGAGCTCGTCATCGCCTCGTTGACGGCCGCGAGTACCATGTCCTGCAGCATCTCCACGTCTTCGGGATCTACGACCTCAGGGTCTATCTCGATGGAGACGAGCTCCATACCACCGGTCATCGTTGCCTTCACAGCCCCACCGCCGGCGCTCGCGGTAACCGTCTCGTTCGCGAGCTCCTCCTGGGCCTGCTGCATCTGCTGCTGCATCTGCTGAACCTGCTGCATCATCTTGTT
>JAJNDJ010000256.1 GCA_021156345.1 Rubrobacteraceae bacterium
GGACAGGACGATCCAACCGAACTTGTTGGAGAGGGCCATCAGGATGTTACCCCTGATGCGGCTCTGCAGGTTCTCCTCCGTCACGTCCTCGGGTAGCCCCTTGAAGGCACCCTCCATCATCTCCCTGTAAGCGTCGAAGGCCGGCCCGATAGGAATGGTCTGGGTATCTATACCGAGGTTCTTGGCGAGCGCCGCAGCGTCGGTATTGCTCTCTTCCGAGGTGTAACTGCTCGGCATGAGGACGCCCGTGACGTTCTGGGGACCAAGAGCCTCGACAGCGACGGCGGCGGCCAGAGATGAATCTATGCCACCCGAGAGACCGAGCACGGCCCGCGAGAACCCGTTCTTGCGGAAGTAATCCCCGAGGCCTAGCACGAGGGCTTCGAGCACCTCGCCTTCCTCTGGAAGGGAAGGCTCGATCCTGGGTTCGACCGGTTCCGCAGCGGCCGGCTCGTGTCGAGGAACCCTTACTATCTCGGGCTTATGTTCGGTGTTCTCCTTGCGCGGCCTGGGGTCATGGAGGCGTTGCATGAGCGAGTGATCCGGGTACAGATCCACGAGCAGCAGATCTTCCCTGAACTGCCCGGCCCGCGCCACGAGCCTTCCCTCGGGGTCGAAGACGACCGAGTGGCCGTCGAAGACGAGCTCGTCCTGGCCACCCGTGAGGTTGCAGAAAAGTACGTAGCAACCATAGTCTGCAGCCCGCACGCCCAACATCCGTTCCCTGGCGGCGCCCTTCCGCCTGTGGTAAGGGGAGGCCGAGATGTTGAGGAGGACGCTGGCCCCGCCGAGGGCCTGCTCGCGGGCCGGGCCACCGGGGTACCAGATGTCCTCGCACACGCTCACCCCGACGAGTGCGTCGCCCAGATCGAGGATCGAGGCGCCAGTACCCTCCCTGAAGTAGCGGTTCTCGTCGAAGACGCCGTAGTTCGGCAGGTAGCGCTTGTGGTAGCGGTGCAGTACCTCGCCACCGGATACCAGGGCGCAGGCATTGTACAGGTCGGTGCCCAGGTCAACGAAGCCCGCCGCGGCCACTACGTTCTCAGGCACCCGCCCGGCGAACTCGTGGAGCGCCTTAATGTTCTCCTCGATAAAGCTCTGGCGCATGAGGAGGTCCTCGGGCGGATAGCCAGGGATGGTCAGCTCGGGGTATGCTACGAGCTCAGCACCCGAATCGGTCGCCCGCTCCAGGGTGTCGGCCATCTTCTCGACGTTCCCCCAGATATCTCCGACGGTCGTGTTGATCTGGGCCAGCGCAACCCTCATGCACTAAATATATCGCGCCTGGAGGCCCACGCGATGCCAGCCCGAAAGCGCACCCCCGCGGATGCAGGAGCCCTGGCCGCAGGCCTTCTCGTAGACGCCTGCGGGCCGCATGCCGAAAACTCGCTGCGGCTCGAGGTGGTAAAGGGCCTGGCGCTTGACCTCGGACGCCGGCTCGAAGTCCTCGCCGGAGAAGACTTCGCCGCCGACTCCCTTGTGGAGACCGCGCTGGCATGCGCCGACCTGGCCATCCTCGCCGCCTGCAACCTTCCCGCTCTCCCCGGCGACGACAGGCCTCTCGCAGCAGCGGCCGTGCACCTGGCAGCCGGGGCCACGCGCGCCCTCATCCCCCTCGTCGAGTCAAAGGCAGGAACCCTGGACGGGCCCTACGCCGAGAACACGCTGCGGGATGTGCGTAGCGCAGGCTGGCGGGCCGATCTGGCCGTGAGGCAGCACTTCAGCTAGTCAGCATTTCAGCACGCTACGCCCTTCGGGCTCCGCTTTCAGCACTTCAGCATGTCAGCTACCTGTTTATTCTGATCGCCTGTAGCCGAATGCGTGGCTCGTAGTAGGTACCTTTTCGGATGTCTCTAGAAGATAGGGGCGGGCGGTACTCCTGACAGGTGTCGACGGGCTGCTCCGGCTACTCTGCGCAGGTAGCCTTCTTCTTTCGGGACAAACTCCGCGAGGTGTATCCGCGTTGCAGAGCTTCTGCCTTCCGCATACTCGCGGGCGGGCGCCGAACCCTTCTCGTAGAGTGCTTCCACGTCGTCGAGATCGAGCCGAAACACAGCCTCGACCTCCTCTTTCTGGAGACTCAGGTCCCCCGGAGGTGTAGCGTCGAACACGAGGAAGACCTCGTGCAGCTCCCTGTCGTAGCCGACAGGTATCTCCTGCTCCACCCTGCGGGCTCCGAGCGGGACGAGCCTCTCAGGCTCTATCCGCAGACCAAGCTCCTCCTCGACCTCCCGCAAACCGTCCAGCGTCTCCTCCCCTGCCGCAAGATGCCCCGCGGCGGTGACGTCGAGGTAGCCGGGCCAGGTATCCTTCGTAGCGGCGCGGCGCTGGAGGAGCAGGTAGGACCCTCCGGGGTCGGAACCGCAGATCCAACAGTGAAAACAACGGTGCCACAGACCCAGCCGGTGGGCCTCGCTCTTGGGAACGACCTCCCCTGTAGGCAACCCTGACTCGTCCAGAATATCCAGTAGCTCATCCACACGGAAAAGAGTAGCATGTCAGCACACTCTGGCCTTACGGCCTTCGCTTCTCAGCCAGGGCTTGCGCATGCGGAGGCTGAAATGCTGAAAGCGCCCGACAGGGCGCGTGCTGAAATGCCAAACAAAGGAGGCACTCTTTGACCACGGTCGTCATAGCCAGTTACTTCGAGGAAGAGTACGTCCGTCGCATGAGGGAGGTGGACGAACGGTTGAGGATACTCTACAGGGAGGATCTGGTCCCGCCTCCGCGGTGGCCCGGGGACCACGCTGGACCGGAAGAGTGGGAGAGAACACCCGAGGACGAGGAGGAGTTTCTGGCGATGCTGGGGGAGGCCGAGGTCCTCTACGACTTCCCCGGCGGTCACGTCGAGGACCTGGTAGAAGTCGCACCCGGACTCCGGTGGGTGCAGGGAAGTATGGCGGGTGCTGGGGAGGTGGCACAGAAGGCTGGCCTTGAGGAATCAGATATCGTGGTGACGACCGCCAGCGGCATCTACTCGGGGCCATTAGCGGAGTTCGTGCTCATGGCGATGCTCCAGCACGCCAAGGAACTCGACGACCTCCGCGGCGACAAGGCAGGGAAGGTCTGGCGTCAGGGGGCGGTAGAGACGCTCGAGAACAAGACGCTGTGCGTGGTCGGGATGGGTAGTATCGGTCGCGCCATATCAAGGCGGGCGCGACCCTTCGGTATGCGCATCGTCGGGGTCAAGCACACGGTGCGCGAGGACGACGAAGCCTGGGACTACGCCGACGGGCTGTACCCGAAGGCGGAGTTGAGCACCGCGCTCGGCGAGGCTGACTACGTCGCCGTTACGCTTCCGGGCACCCCCGAGACGAGGCGCTTGCTCGACGCTGAGGCGATAGCCGCGATCAAGCAGGGGGCGTACTTCGCCAACGTGGGAAGGGGTTCCGTGGTCCATGAGGCGGCGCTCGTCGAGGCCCTTCAGAGCGGCCATCTCTCGGGGGCGGCGCTCGACGTGTTCGAGGTCGAGCCTCTGCCTCAGGAGAGCCCCCTTTGGGAGCTCGACAACGTGATCGTCAGCGCCCACACAACGGACGTCGTGCCTGCCCTGATCAACACCGCACAGACTGACCTTTTCTGCGAGAACCTGCGCCGTTACCTCGCCGGCGACGAGCTACTGAACGTGCTTGACAAACGTCTGCTCTACTAGGGCACTGCCTCCAGGGTCTAACACCCGGCCGCTACGAGAATGAGATGTAGATCGCGACCGCCACGGCTGTCAGGACCACGCTGAGGATCAGCAGCTCTCTCAAGGGTTCACCCCCTCTACGGCTGCACGGGGTCGCGCTC
>JAJNDJ010000257.1 GCA_021156345.1 Rubrobacteraceae bacterium
AACGTGGCCCTGATCGAAGAGGCCACCCTCGAACTCTCCCCCGGCCTCAACGTGATCACCGGTGAGACGGGGGCGGGTAAGACGCTCCTTGCTACCGCATTGCAGATGCTCCTCGGTGGCCGCGCCCGTTCCGAGACGGTCCGCTCGGGCGCACGCAAGGCTACTGTCGAAGGCACTTTCGTCCTTCCTGAAGAGACGGGATCTCGGTTCCTCATCGAAGCCCTGGGCGACCTCGCCGAGGAGGTGGAGGAGGATGATGGCATCGTCTTGAGGCGGACGCTGACCGGGGAAGGCCGCTCCAGATGCTACGTGGGCGGTGTCTCGGTCCCCGTAAGGGCGCTCGCTTCTCTCGGGGAGAGGCTGGTCTCATACCACAGCCAGCGAGAGCAAACACGGCTCACCGAGCCGGCCGAGCAACTCGCCATCCTCGACGACTTCCTAGACACTGCTGCCGCCGAAGCGAGGCACGAGCATGAGCTGATCTGGCGAGCCGTGGAGAGCGACCGGGCCGCGCTTCGGGAGATAAAGACGACCTCTGAGGCGCGCCTGCGGGAGGTGGAGTTCCTGCGCTACCAGGTCTCTGAGCTCGAGTCAGCGGGCTACGACCCGCAGGAGCTCTCGAATCTCTCCCGCGAACGAGATCGTCTGAGGAACGTGACGGAGCTTCTCCAGGCCGCATCCGCCGCGAGCGCGGCCCTCTCCTCCGAAGAAGGGACGGGAGCCGTAGACGCTGTCGCGCGCGCCACATCAGAGCTGGAGACGGCCTCGGGATACGACGATAGCCTGAGTGGGCTCCTTGAGCGCCTGGGCGGGCTCTCCGCGGAGCTTGACGACGTATTGTACGAACTCAGGTCTTACGTGGACGAACTCGAGGCTGACCCGAACCGGTTGGAGGCTGTCGAGGACCGCCTCGGTGCCATGCGTGCCCTGGAGCGCAAGTATGGGGACGTGGAGGTATATCTCCAGGAATCGCGCGACCGCCTCTCGCGGCTCGAAAACCTGGATGAGGAGACCGCCGGGCTCGAAGAAAGGCTCGCGGAAGGCGAGCGGCGCCTCGAAGTCATCGCGGCCGCGTTGCGTTCGGGCAGGGAGGCAGCCGCACAGAGGTTGTCGGGTAAGGTGCAGGAGAACCTCGGGGACCTCAACCTCGGGAAGACGGCCTTCCGCGCCGAGCTTGTCCCAGCAGAGCCGGGCCCGTCGGGCAGGGAGAGGGTGGAGTTCATGATCCAACCCAACCCTGGAGAGCCCGAGTTGCCCGTCAGGCGTTACGCCTCGGGCGGGGAGCTCTCCAGGATAATGCTGGCCATAAGGCTCGCCCAGGCGCGCGTGGAGCCTGGTGCTACGTACATCTTCGACGAGGTCGATGCTGGTATAGGCGGCGAGACGGCAAAGGCGGTAGGAGCGAAGCTGAGGGAACTCGGCGACCGCAACCAGGTCCTGACTATTACCCACCTCCCTCAGATTGCCTCCGGGGCGGGCACGCACGTCATCGTCGACAAGGAAGAGTCAGGGGGACGGACGATCACCCGCATAGAGCGTATCGAGGGCGAGGAGCGCCGCAGAGAGCTCGCCAGGATGCTCTCAGGAAAAATCGACGATGCCTCCCTGGCACACGCCTCCGAACTCCTGGTCAGTGGGAGATAGGGCCCTTCCTGCAGCGGTATCACCCAGAGATTCCTCGCAGTCGTTCTTCTAGCTCCAACCCAAAGTGTTTCTTGCCCTTGTGGCATAGGTCCTCGACAAAATGGGCCGTCTTGATCTTCGACGATGGTAAAGTGAAGACCAGGATTTGGGGATCGCCGGCGACATAGCGCTCATCCTGGTGGCCGCTCTCCTTGGAGGCGTCGTGGCCCGATGGCTCAGGCTGCCCCTGATCCTCGGGTACATCGCCGCCGGCGTCCTCGTCGGGCCGAACACCTTCGGCCCGTCGGTCGGGGATGTACACGAGATAGAGCTCCTGGCAGAGATCGGGGTGGCCCTTCTCCTGTTCACGATCGGGCTGCACTTCTCACTGGGGGAGCTCGCACCCGTGCGACGCATCGCCTTGCTTGGCACCCCGGTCCAGATGGTGCTCACCATCGTCTTCGGTTACGGGGTGGGCCGCCTCCTGCTGAATCTGGGGTGGGTCGAGTCCGTGTGGCTGGGGGCCCTGATCTCGCTCTCGAGCACCGCTGTAGTCCTCAAGACCCTGGGCGAGCAGGGGGTACTCGGCACCCTGTCTGCCAGGGTGATGATCGGGATGCTCATCGTCCAGGACCTGGCCATCGTAGTGCTGCTGACCGTACTTCCGGTTCTCGAGAACGTAAGGGAAGGTCTTCCCGAACTCGGCCTGGCGGTCCTCAAGGCGGGGGTGTTCATCGCCGCCATGCTCATCTTTGGCTCACGGATCCTACCTCTGCTCCTGGCGCGGCTGGCGGCCTGGGGTTCGCGCGAACTTTTCCTGGTCTCCGTGGTTGCTATAGGCGTCGGTGTCGGGTACGTGACTTATCTCGTAGGTCTTTCCTTCGCCTTCGGGGCGTTCATAGCAGGGATGGTCCTCTCCCAATCGGACTACAGCCATCAGGCGCTTGCCGAAGTCGAACCGTTGCGCGACGTATTCGCCATGATCTTCTTCGTCTCTGTCGGACTCTTGATCGACCCTTCCTTCCTCTGGGCGAGGTTGGACTCTTTCAGGTGGGGGAGTTCTCGTTCTTACTCGCCAGGGAAGGTGTCAACGCAGACGCCATTTCCCAGGCGACCTACTCGCTCGTGCTAGCCACCGCGGCGGTCACTATGGCCCTCACCCCTCTGGCCGCGCGGCTCGCGCCGGTTCTCTACGGTCGCTACCGGCGGCGGTTCCCCAGAGAGCTCCTGCAAACCTTCAACTTGCCGGCAGGAGGGCTCAGGGACCACGCAGTGGTCGCCGGGTACGGTCGGGTTGGCTCCTTCGTCGCCCGGCTGCTCCACAGACTCGATAAGCCGTTCGTCGTCGTTGAGGCCAATCCAGGCCGCGCAGACGAGGCGAAGGCGGCGGGCTTCCCCACCGTTTACGGCGATGTTGCGGCCGTACCCGTCCTGGAGGCCGCCGGGACCGGTGGGGCGCGACTCGTCGTGCTGACCGTCCCCGATGCCATAGCGGTCAGGCTTGCCGTCGAACGGGTGCGGGGCATCGCGCCTGAGGCCGACCTCCTGGTCCGGGCTGAAAGCCCCGGGCAGCTGGAAGACCTCGGCCGCCTCGGCGTCTTCGAGGCGGTGCAACCCGAGCTGGAGGCTGGCCTGGAGTTGGCGCGCCAGGCCCTCGCGCGCTTCGGGGTCTCGGCGGAAGAGGCCCATAATTTCGCCGACGGCGTAAGGCGCGAGCTGTACGCCCCCATCTCAGGGAAGGAGCAAGCGAAGGAAGGTGGAGACGGAGCTTTCGCGAGGCTGCGGCAGGCTTCGCAGGCGATCGAGGTAGAGTGGGTACGGCTGCCCGAGATACAAGTCCCCGGGAAAAACGAGACCGAGAGTGGCATCCTAGGTCACACCATAGGGGACCTTGGCGTGAGGAGCGAGACCGGGGCGTCCATCCTGGCCGTCGTGCGGGGCGACGAGGTGATCCCAAACCCGGGGGCTGACCTGGCGCTCGAAGCCGGCGACGCTGACCTGGCGCTCGAAGCCGGCGACGCAGTAGGCGTCCTGGGCACCCCGGAGCAGCGGGCAGCCTTCCGCGCCATCGCCGGGGGCAACGCCGACGACAGTCCCGAAGTCGCCCGAGGAACGACTGACCGCTGAGGGACGGCACCGGCCTCACCCTCGTCGGACACCCCGAACCAACGAAACGACCCGGGTCCCGGGTGGGCGTCCATAGGATTTTCTTAGCATAATACATCCATCGCCCGCATGGACCTTGTGCAAGTTGTTCCGTACAGC
>JAJNDJ010000258.1 GCA_021156345.1 Rubrobacteraceae bacterium
GTCGGAGGAGAGCGGGTTCACGGCCACGAGGCGGCCGAGGAGATCCTCGTCGGCCCCTTCGCCGACCTCCGTGACGGTGCCGGCGAACTCGTGGCCCATCACGAGGGGCGGGGTACGGTTGCCCATCCTGCCGAGGTACCCTTCGATCTCCGAGCCGCAGATCCCCGCTGCCGTAGGGCGAACAACGACGGTCCCTGGCTCGACAGCCGGATCGGGCACCTCCTCGACGGACATCTCTTCAGGCCCGTGCCACACTATCCCTTTCATGCTTTCACCTTCCCGTTGCGAGTGTCACAGATAGCCTATCTTACTCCTGAGGCCGTCGCGCTGCGATCAGGGCCCAACGAGCGCGACGGCCCTAACGGGCGAACCCGAGCCGCCTTTGATCTTCAGCGGAAAAGCGAGAAAGAGGCAGAACGGCGGCAACCGGTCCAGGTTCTTCAGGTTCTCGACGACGTACACCTCACTGCCGAGCAATGCGTAGTGGACCGGGTTCTCCGAAGAAACGGTGGCGTCGATCGCGAGCGTATCGCACCCGACGAGCGAAACCCCCTTACCCACAAGGTATTCTGCAGCCTCACCGGAGAGGCCGGGCCAGTCTTCGAGGAAGCTGCGTCCCTCCGGACCTGTCGCCCACCTGCGGTCCCATCCGTAGCGGATCAAAACCCTGTCTTTCGCCTCGATGGGGCCGTGCTCCTCCTCCCACGCCTTTATGCGCCCGACACCCAGCAGGTCGTCCGCTCCGAGGTCCGTGGCCTCGATGGTCGCCGCGCGTCCCGCGAGGCGGTCGAGTGGGATCTCATCCGTCCCGTAATGGGCAGGACCTTCTGAGATGAAATGAAGGGGCGCGTCCATGTGAGTCCCCGTGTGTTCGCTCATCGTGAGGCCGTAGTGGCGGGCGAAGTCACCGTATTCGTAGGATTCGTAGAGGGCCTTGCCGAAGCGGGCGTGCGTAGGGTAGGCGGGGATGTTCTCCTCCAGAGTGTGGGAGAGGTCGATCCACTCGTAGCCGTCTAACGGCGAAGTCACTCCTTCGGGCTGTAGCGGTCAGGGTCCTGGAAGACGTCTATGACGCAGGTCCCGGCTTCGAGGATGGCTGAATGTTCGGCCCCGCCTGGAATGTCGTAGGTCTCACCAGGTTCATAGGTTGCCTCATCGCCGCCTATGGTCAGGTGGAGCAGGCCGCTCACGACTATGCCCCACTGCGCACCGTGGGAGTGAGGAGGGACCTCGAACCTCTCCGCGGCCCTGAAGAAAACCGCCTGGCCGTCGGGGCCTGAGATCATACGCCCCTCCAAGCCCTCGAAGGGTGTGTCTACCTGCGGGAGGTCCTGGATCCAACGCGCATAAGGGTTCACAGCGGCTCCTTTCCCTGCGAGCGGCGTGTTTGCGCCGCTGGTCAGGGCGTCATTATACTGACCGTTCCTAAAGTGTCCGGGGGTGAGATGGAACGCCTGAGAGGAAAGAGGGCCATTGTAACGGGCGCCGGCTCTGGCATCGGCCGTGCCATCGCCCTCAGGTTCGTCGAGGAAGGAGCGCGAGTAGTCATCTCGGACGTGGACGGGGAGGCGGCCACGAGCGTGGTGTCCGAAGCAGGAGGCGAGACCCTCGTCCGCAAGACAGACGTCACCGATTCTAGCGAGGTCGAGGCGCTGGTGGAGACCTCGGTCGAGGAGTGGGGAGGCCTCGACGTTATGGTCAACAACGCAGGGATAGGCGTAGCCGGCACCACCACAGATACCCAGGAAGGGGACTACGAAAGGGTGATGGATGTGTGCCTCAGGGGTACGTTCCTCGGTATGAAGCACGCCATCCCAGCCATCAGGGATTCGGGGGGCGGGTCGGTTATCAACCTGTCTTCGGTGGCAGCGCTCGTCGGGATAGCCGACAGGGCCGTCTACAGTGCGGCAAAAGGCGCGATCCTCGCCATCACCCGCGCCGCCGCCATCGACCACGTAGAAGAAGGCGTGAGGGTCAACTGCATCGCTCCAGGCACCGTGGATACGCCCTGGATCGGCCGCATCACCGCGGGCTACGACGACCCCGAAGAGGCGCGCCGGAACATGCAAGCTCGCCAGCCACACGGCCGGTTGGTCACGCCGGAGGAGATCGCCGCGATGGCAGCCTACCTCGCCTCAGACGAATCAGCATCGGTGATTGGGGCGTGCATGATCGTGGACGGGGGCATAACAGCCCGGTGAACGAGCCCCACAGGCGGGGGTACGGGCGACGAGACGGAGATCTGGGTCTGGGTCCTTGTTCGCAAGAGGTCGAGAGAAGGTACGACGTGACCACCATAACCAGGGTAGTAGCCCGCGATATTCGTTTCCCGACGTCGCTGGATCTCTCCGGCTCCGACGCTATGAACGAGGCCCCCGACTACTCGGCCGCCTACGTCGTGCTCGAGACGGACGGCGGGCTCGAAGGCCACGGCTTTACCTTTACTATAGGTCGCGGCAACGAGCTGTGCGTCGCCGCGATCAGAGCGCTCGCTCCGCTCGTCGAGGGGAGAACTCTCGAGTCGTTTACAGAGGACATGAGCGCTTTCTGGAGGCACGTCACGGGAGACAGCCAGCTCAGGTGGGTCGGGCCTGAGAAGGGTGTGATCCACCTCGCTACGGCCGCCATCGTCAATGCCGTCTGGGATCTCTACGCGAAGCACCCGTGAGGAAGCTCTCGAGATCCTGCGCGAAAACGAAAGGACGAAGCCGGACCGTGAGGCCGAGATGCTGGAGGATGGTTTCCCCGCCTACACCACGTCCGCCGGGTGGCTCGGCTATTCGGACGAGAGGCTGCGCTCGCTCGTGCGCGAGGCGGTGGGGAAAGGCTGGACGCACTTCAAGATGAAGGTTGGTGGGAACATCGAGGACGACGAGCGGCGGGCAGCCCTGATCCGGGACGAGATCGGACCCGACCGCACCCTGATGATGGACGCCAACCAGGTCTGGGATGTGGATCAGGCCATCGAGAACATGGAGCGCCTGAAGCGATTCGACCCGTACTGGATCGAGGAGCCAACGAGCCCCGACGACGTCCTCGGCCATGCGCGTATAGCCGAGGCCGTCACTCCCGTCGGCGTCGCCACGGGCGAGCACTGCCAGAACCGCGTCCTTTTCAAGCAGCTCTTGCAGGCTGGTGCCATCTCGTTCTGCCAGATAGACGCCTGCCGCCTCGGCGGCGTCAACGAGGTCATCGCCGTGCTCCTGATGGCGGCGAAGTTCGGCGTTCCGGTCTGCCCGCACGCAGGCGGCGTCGGACTCTGCGAGTATGTCCAGCACCTCTCCATCTTCGACTACGTCTGTGTCGGAGCATCGCTGGAGGACAGAATCCTTGAGTACGTGGATCACCTCCACGAGCACTTCGTTGATCCAGTGGAGATCCAGGCCGGCCGCTACGTCCCGCCACGAACCCCAGGCTACTCAGCCGAGATGAAACCCGAGTCCCTGAACGAGTTCGAGTTCCCCTCAGGCGGCGCCTGGGCCACGGAAGAGAGAACCATCCCATGAACGGGAGAGTGGCAGCCGTATTCGGGGTCGGCCCCGGACTAGGGGCTGCGGTCGCCCGCCGCTTCGCCAGCGAAGGTTTCGCGGTCGCGATGATGGCCCGCCGCGAAGACAGCCTAACGGAGATACGGCGGGACATCGAGCCCGACGGCGGTACGGCGCTCCCGATCTCCGCCGACGCCACTGACGCCGACTCTGTCGCCGCAGCCTTCGAGAGGATAAGCGCCGAACTCGGCGACCCCGAAGTCCTGGTCTACAACGCCGGCGCGTTCCAGATGGGCGGCGTTCTGGAGGTTTCGCCCGCGCAGTTCGACGAGTGCTTCAGGGCAAACTGCGCAGGGGCATTCTACGCCGCTCGCGAGGTACTGCCGGCGATGGTCGAGGCGGGGCACGGCACCATCCTGCTAACGGGCGCCTCAGCGGCGCTACGCGGCAAGGCGAGGTTCTCGGCGCTCGCGGTCGGAAAGTTCGGCTTGAGGGCGCTGGCGCAGTCCATGGCGCGGGAGTTCGGGCCACAGGGGATACACGTCTCGCATGTCATCATAGACGGCCAGATAAACACACCAAGGATCCAGGAGATGATGCCCGACCGTGAGGAGCACACCATGCTTTCCCCCGACGCCATCGCCGAAACCTACTGGCAACTCCACTCGCAGGACCGTACGGCCTGGACGCTGGAGATGGATCTGCGGCCCTCGGTAGAGAGCTTCTGACCCTACCGCCTGCCGGCCACGCGGCCGGCCACCGACGAGAAAGCACGGCCCTCCGTCGTATCGTCGAGGGGTTCGAGCTCGAAGCTTTCGTCCGTCTGGCGCAGGGCGCCCAGGATGAGCTGGTCTGTAAGCCAGGGGTTCTTGGGGAGCAAGGAGCCGTGCAGATAGGTACCGTAGGCGTTCAGCCTGCGTGCACCCTCGGTGCCGTCTTTGCCGTTGTTGCCGTAACCCACAACTACCTCGCCGAGGGGCTTCACGTCTTCGCCGAGGTAGGTGCGTCCGCCGTGGTTCTCGAATCCGACTATCTCGCGTGTCTCGGGGGCCCGGACGCGGACCAGCACATTCCCGATCAGGCGCTCCTCGTCAGCTTTCCTGGGCTCCGTGTGCAGGTCGAAAATGCCGACGCCAGGAAGCTTCTCGCCCTCGGGCGTCTCGTAGGAGTGACCCATGAGCTGGTAGCCACCGCACACCCCGAGGACAACGCCGCCACCCGCCACGATGGCCCTCAGATCCGCGCCCTTGGAGCCAGAGAGGTCTTCTGCAAGCAGCGCCTGTTCCCTGTCCTGGCCGCCGCCGAAGAGGAAGAGGTCGCAGCCGGTCGGCTTTGATGGAGATAACATTTCCCCTGTCCCCGTAGAGGTTCATCATGTCGGCGTAGAGGTGGTGGATGGTGAGCCTGATCCGTCGCATGACACCTCCCTTTCGCTGCGTCTTTCGACAGGAGGCGTTCAAACCGCGCACGCCAATCCTGGCGCCATTTTACCCTTTCGGGTCCTAGATTATACGCTCGACCAGCTGACGGGTCTCCTCCGCTGGCCGCAAAGAAGCCACCGGCGGGGTGCCCGGCGATATCGATGCGTCTATCGCTGTAGATGATGGCCCTCAGCCGCAACGCAGCGTAGATGCGGCGGCGCTCTTCATCTAGCTGACTCAGCCGCTCCCGCAGTCTGTTAGGAGTAGCCGAGTAATGGGTAGTGTTAGAGGAGTTAGAGAAGGAATTTTCACAGGAGAGATGCCCGAGAAGGAGACCGTGTTAGGGTAGTCCCCCACGAGGTATCTTCTCCTGACGCACCACTAATACGGGGCAGTGAGCATGTCTGACGACCGAATCCGAGACGCTGCCCATCAAGGCCCTCCTCAACGGTCCAAGGCCGCGGCTACCCACAACTATTAGCCCGGCACCCAACTTGCTTGCCAGCTCTACTATCTCCGCGTCGGGGAATCCCACGCTCGTGTGAATTGCCGCTACCTCTATGCCCGCATCCCTTATCTTCTGCACTTGCTGCTCGAGTTTGGTGCTGGCGGCTTCCTCGGCCCTTTCTTCCATCCTGCTTTGCAGATCCCGGTCCAGCGCCATGGTCCCAGGAGATTCGTAGAAAATGCTTGGCATGTATCCTACATAGATGAGGTGCAGTTCCGAATTCGTACTCTTGGCCAGGTCGGCGGCAGTCTTCGCAGCGAGTTGGGCTTCCTCTGAGCCGTCGGTAGCCATGAGGATCGTGGTGGGAAAGATGCTCATCTCCTAGGCGACACCCCCTGAATAGCATCGTTTAGAGGATTGTCCCACAGATCATCTCCGTATGGATGCCTTGTGAACGTTCGGCGTTCAGCTCCGCCCCCTTGCAGCTAGCTAGTCGCCCTGCTGGGACTCTGGATGACGATTTCACCCTGCTTGCGCACGATGACGTACTCCGCGCCAAACAACCCGCTCCGCTCGCCTTCATAGGTGTAACGTAAAGGCACACCATCGGGCAGGAAAACAAGCAGTTGCTCGGCAGCCTCCGTGTACTCCCTTTTTGCCATCT